>NZ_CALLDG010000219.1 GCF_937999985.1 uncultured Corynebacterium sp. | reverse complement strand
GCAGAGAGTCAGCCCCCGCTTCTTGCGATGCGCGAGACATTTCTACGGTGACAGCTGTGTCATAAGACCCGCTTCCGGCGATCAGCTTTACGCGGTCGCCGAGCTCGGATCGTACTGCTCTGAGCAGGTCAAGCTTCTCGGTCGCACCCGTGGTGGGTGATTCTCCGGTAGTTCCGGCCAAGACCAAAGAATCGCAGCCCTCATCCACGAAGTGGCCAGCAAGTGCCACGCCCGCGTCCAAGTCGATGGAGCCGTCCTTCTTGAAGGGGGTCACCATCGCAAGAGAGATAGTTCCGAAGTGCGCGGATCCCCTTGTTGCTGCGTTACCTGTACTCATGACTTCCCAGACTACCTTCCTTCGCGAGAATCTCACGTATTTGGGTGGTTAATTTCGGCGGGTTGTAATTGACGACCCTAAGACCCGCAGCCCTTAGGATTCGCCTACGTACGGGCTCGTAGCCATCTCGCCACCGTCGTGCAATTGCGTGATCGAGAAGTCCTCGAACACGTTGGGCGCTACTTCCTGCAGTTTACGCAAGCACGCGACGGCGATCCGGCGGATCTCCGGGTCCGCATGCTCGGCGGCACGCATGGCGATAAAATGCCGCCAGCTGCGGAAGTTGCCGCTCATAACAAAACGGGTTTCGATGCAGTTCGGCAACACCGCCCGGGCCGCCTGGCGCGCCTGCTTCGTGCGCAGCACGGCATTCGGCTCCTCGGCGAAGTCCTCGCCCAGGCCATCCAGGATCTCCCGGTAGGCCTCGTAGGCCACGTCCGCCGCTTGCAAGAATAGCTTCTTCAAGTCCTCATTGCCTGCGACCGCTTCGGGCACCACGACCCGCGCCTCGTCGGCGGGAACGTAGCGCTGCGAAAGCTGGCTGAAGCTGAAGTGCCGGTGCCGCATGATCTCGTGGCTGCAGGAGCGAGAAACCCCGCGCAGGTACATCGACGCGCTGGCGTGTTCCAGCAACGTGGTGTGGCCGACGTCCATGATGTGGCGGACGTAGGCCGCATTCTTCGCGGTGTGCGGGTTGGGTTTATCCCACGTTTCGTAGCAAGCCCTGCCCGCGAACTCGACCAAAGCGGCACTATCGTCCGCGTCGGTGTGCCAATCCAGGTCCGGCACGGAATCGAAGGCGGTGTGACCCACCAGGTCGATCTGTAGAGGTGCAACAGTAGCCATGGACTAGGCCTTAGCACCGCCGTTGACGTCGCCGTCCAGCCCCAGGAACTTCTCCAAACCGATGGTAAGACCCGGGTTATCGCCGATCTTATCCACGCCGATCATGATTCCCGGCACGAAGGACTCACGGTCGTAGGAATCCTGCTTCAGGGTCAAGGTCTGCCCCTTGGTGCCGA
>NZ_CALLDG010000218.1 GCF_937999985.1 uncultured Corynebacterium sp. | reverse complement strand
CGCCTCAAGGAGCTGCAGGCAATGGACGCAGCTGAGGACGGCTACAAGGGCCGCACCAAGAAGGAAGTTCTGATGCTGACCCGCGAGCGCAACAAGCTGGAGCGCGTCCTCGGCGGCATCGCGGACATGACCAAGACCCCGTCCGCTCTGTGGATCGTCGACACCAACAAGGAGCACATCGCTGTCTCCGAGGCACAGAAGCTGAACATCCCGGTTGTCGCAATCCTGGACACCAACTGCGACCCGGATGTTGTCGACTACCCGATCCCGGGCAACGACGATGCAATCCGCTCCGCAAACCTGCTGACCGGCATCATCTCCTCCGCAGTCGAGGCTGGCCGCCAGGCTCGCGCCGAGCGCCAGGAGGCTGCAGCCAAGGAAGCTGCCGGCGACGCTGACAAGGCGCCGGCTGAGGCTGAGAAGACCGAGGCTCCCGCCGAAGAGGCTCAGGCTGAGGCAAAGGCCGAGGGCAACACCGAGGCATAAGCTGCTTTAGAGCGAGCGACATAGCGCCCACCCCCGTATGGGACACAGTTTAAGACCCGTGTCCGACGGGCGTGGGCGTTACTTGTAACCTAGGCTGGAAAACAGGACTGAATTTAGAAACTGTTCTTTCAGCCACTATGAACACTTCCACCAGAAGGAGGATCGCCCCACATGGCGAACTACACCGCTGCAGACGTTAAGAAGCTCCGCGAGATCACCGGCGCCGGCATGATGGACTGCAAGAAGGCCCTGGAAGAAGCCGCTGGCGACTTCGACAAGGCCATCGAGATCCTGCGCATCAAGGGCGCTAAGGACGTCGGTAAGCGCGCAGAGCGCTCCGCCTCCGAGGGCCTGATCGCCGTTTCCGGCAACACCATGATCGAGGTCAATGCTGAGACCGACTTCGTGGCTAAGAACTCCGAGTTCATCGAGTTCGCCGACAAGGTCGCAGCTGCTGCAGCTGAGGTTAAGGCAAACTCCCGCGAGGAGCTTGAGGCAGTTGAGGTTGACGGCCAGAAGGCTGTCGACGCTCTGCAGCAGCTGTCCGCAAAGATCGGCGAGAAGCTGGAGCTGAAGCGCGCCACCACCATCGAGGGCGACAAGGTTGCTGTCTACATGCACCACCGCTCCGCTGACCTGCCGCCGGCAGTTGGCGTGCTGGTCGCCTACGAGGGCGACGACGAGGGTGCAGCAAAGGCCGCCGCTATGCAGGTTGCCGCTCTGAAGGCTAAGTACCTGAGCAGCGACGAGGTTCCGGCTGAGACCGTCGCCAAGGAGCGCGAGATCGCCGAGGCCACCGCCCGCGAGGAGGGCAAGCCGGAGAAGGCGCTGCCGAACATCATCGAGGGCCGCCTGAAGGGCTACTTCAAGGACGTTTGCCTGCTGGACCAGCCGTCCGTCACCGAGTCCAAGAAGTCTGTTAAGCAGGTTATGGACGAGGCCGGCGTGACCCTGAAGGGCTTCAAGCGCTTCGAGGTTGGCCAGGCATAAGGTCTGTACAGTCTGTACACTCCGAAAATTTTTTCGGTAGAGGCTCCGGCGCACGAAAGGGTGCCGGGGCCTTTTTCCATGCCTCGGGTGGGGTAGTATGGCCAGCAGTGCAAAACACGTCGACAAAGGAGATTCCCCGGTGACTACAGCCGAGAACCGCGAAGGCTACAAGCGCGTTATGTTGAAGCTGGGGGGTGAGATGTTCGGCGGCGGCAAGGTCGGCATCGACCCCGACGTCGTGCAGAACGTGGCACGGCAGATCGCGGAGGTTTCCAAGTCCGGCGTGGAGGTTGCCGTGGTTATCGGCGGCGGCAACTTCTTCCGCGGCGCAGAGCTGCAGCAGCGCGGCCTGGACCGCTCCCGCTCCGACTATATGGGCATGCTCGGCACGGTCATGAACTGCCTGGCCCTGCAGGACTTCCTCGAGCAGGAGGGCGTGGATTGTCGCGTGCAGACCGCCATCCAGATGACGCAGGTCGCCGAGCCCTACTTGCCGCTGCGAGCATCTCGCCACCTGGAGAAGGGGCGCGTGGTCATCTTCGGCGCGGGAATGGGCATGCCGTACTTCTCCACTGACACCACCGCCGCACAGCGCGCCCTGGAGATCGGCTGCGAGGTGCTGCTGATGGCCAAGGCCGTCGACGGCGTGTACAGCGACGATCCGCGCACCAACCCGGAGGCGGAGCTCTTCCACGAGATCACCCCGTGGGAAGTCATCGAGAAGGGGCTCAAGGTCGCCGATGCCACCGCGTTCTCCCTGTGCATGGATAACAAGATGCCGATCCTGGTGTTCAACCTGCTCACCGAGGGCAACATCGCCCGCGCCATCGCCGGCGAGCGCATCGGCACGCTGGTCGACAGCAACGTCAGCACCCGCTAAAGAGCCAACACAACCCGATCCCTAAACCCATATCCCCGCCGTAGGCTGGTAAATTTCTAATCATGATTGACGATATTCTGCTTGAGTCCGAAGAGCGCATGACTAGCTCTGTGGAGCACGCCCGCGAGGATCTGACGACCATCCGCACAGGTCGCGCGAACCCCTCCATGTTCAACGGCGTTGTCGCCGAGTACTACGGCGTTCCCACTCCGATCACCCAGATGGCCACCATCAGTGTTCCGGAGCCCCGCATGCTGCTGATCAAGCCCTACGAGCAGTCCACCATGGATGCGATCGAGAACGCTATCCGCAACTCCGACCTGGGTGTCAACCCCACCAACGACGGCCAGGTGCTGCGCGTAACGATCCCGCAGCTCACCGAGGAGCGCCGCAAGGAAATGGTCAAGGTGGCCAAGTCCAAGGGCGAGGACGCGAAGATCGCCATCCGCAACATCCGCCGCAAGGGCATGGAGCAGCTGGGCAAGATCCAGAAGGACGGCGAGGCCGGCGAGGACGAGGTCCGTGCGGCGGAGAAGGATCTGGAGAAGATCACCCACAACTACGTAGAGCAGGTTGATTCTCTGGTCGAGGCCAAGGAGAAGGAGCTGCTCGAGGTTTAACTCGAGCGCCTGCTAGCCCCCGCGCACGAAAGGCCGA
>NZ_CALLDG010000217.1 GCF_937999985.1 uncultured Corynebacterium sp. | reverse complement strand
GCAGCGACTGGCTGCTGGCCCCACCGGTGCCCATGACCAGGTGGGAATCGAATTCCTTGTCTGCAATCTTCAGCATGGCTGTTCCCTAGCCGCCTCTAGCCGCCCTGGACGGCGATCAGGATGTCCACCACGTCGCCGTCTTCCAGTGTGCGCCCCCAGTCGCTTGCCGGAACCACGGATTGGTTCACCGCTACTGCGACTCCCTTCGCGCCCTCGTTCTCGGAAGCTTCGTGCCCCGTCTCCGCAGCCACGACCTCCGCCACGCTTGGTGCCTTGTCGGCCGACCGTGGCTCGTCATTCACCGTGTAGTTCATCAATACTCCTTAGATCTTCTTAGGCATGCCGCAGCGGCGCGCAGCTGGCTAGGTCTATCTCTGGGTCTATCTCCGCTTCCAACGCGGACACCAGCTTGCCCATTCCCAGCGCTGCCCCCACTGTAGCCCCCAGCGCGGACAGCAAAATTCCGTGTCGGAAGTAGCCCGTGGAAACTACCAGCTTCTCGCTGACTTTTCCCAGGTAGGGAAGGTCATCTGGCGTGCCGGGGCGCTCGCCGGTGATCGCCTCGATAAACTCGCACTCCTGGATGCCCGGCACAATCCGGATTGCGTCGCGCAGTAGCGTGTACACCCCGTCCACGGCGGGGCCGCGCCGCGAGTCCTCGCGGCTGGTCGCGCCCACGGCGATCGTGCCGTCGGTACGCGGGATGATGTACACAGGCCGATCCTCCACAAACGCCCGGATCACGCGCCCCACGGGCGCCTCCATCCCCTCCGGTACCCGCAGACGCAGCATGTCGCCGCGCACCGGGCGCAGCTTCAACGGCGACTTTTCGCCCTCGTACCAGCCGCGCACCTGCCCGGCGCCAAGCCCGTTGCACAGGTACACCATGTCGCCCGTGTGCGTCGCAGCGTCGGTCGTCACCGCTCCGTCCTCGATGTGGCTCACCCGCTCGCCGATGATCGCCACCCCCATGTTCCGCAGCGCATCCAGCAGCGCCGCGCAGTACATACGCGGGTTCACTTGGTGGTCGCCGGGGATCTCGACCACGCCGGATAGCTGCGGGCTGAGGCCCCACTCGGCCTTGCGCGCTTGGCGCAGCGGCAACCGCTGCACCTCCATACCGTGGCCATGCTGGTGCTCGGTCAGCTCGGTGAGGTGCCGCGCGTCCGCCCGATCCGCCCCCACCACGAAGGTCGATTCTGTTCTGTGGCCGGTGCTTAGGGAGGTCTTTTCGCCCAGCCGTTGCAGCAGGTCGTCGTACAAGTTTTTGGACGCCACCATCAGCGGGTACAAAGGCTCCTGCTTATACTGCACCTCCGCGACCGGGGCCAACATGCCGCCCGCGACGAAGGAGGCCCCGCTTACTGGCGCGGGGTCGATCACCGCCACGGCGGCCGGATCCGCACCGAGATCCACCAACTTGAAGGCGGTGGATAAGCCCACGATCCCCGCGCCCACCACAATGTGGTCATAGTGCTGGTAGCCTGCGGGACTGGAATTAGTCACTTCTATTCACTTCCTTTTGGGCGGGTTGCAAGCGGTGGGCGTCACGAAGAAAAACCAGTGAGCACCTGCCGTGCCGTGGCGCGCGGGTCGGGCGAGTTCATGAATCCTCGAACGATCGCAACCCCCGCCACACCCGTGGCAGCGAGGTCTGCGGCATCCTCCGCGCGCACGTCGCCGATGGCAACCACCGGAACCTGCGAGGCCTCTACTAGTGCGGGATACCCCTCCAAGCCCAGCGGCTCGCGGCCCGAATCCTTGGTGGGGGTGGGGCGGAACGGCCCGGCGCCGATGTAGTCGATCACGTCCGCATACTCGTTGGACTGCTGCACCAGGGGCAGGGTGCCGGTGGTTAACCCGATGATGGCATCCTTACCCAACACCTGGCGCGCCAGGCGCGGGTCCAGATCGTCCTGGCCGATGTGCACGCCGTGGATGTTGTGCTCCGGCATCAGGGCGGCGGCCACGTCCACGCGGTCGTCAATCAACACCCGGGTAGCCGGGTTGGCCTTCTGCACCGAGGCGGCGACTTCAATGGCCAGTGCCGTGAGGTCGCGCACGCTGATCGGTTTGCTACGCACCTGCACCACGCCCGCGCCACCGGCGGCCGCAGCATCGGCCACGTCCACGACCTTCTCGTGCGGGGTCCCTGTTACCAGGTAGCAGCGTAGATCCAAGTTAGCGCCCACCGTGCGCTGCCGCCTCCTTCTGCAGATCCTCGGCGACTTCCTTCGCCTCGTCGCGGTTCAGATACAGCTGGGAGCCCGCGCGGCGGAATTCTTCGGCCATCTCTTCCTCGCCCGCAGCGTTTACGCCGTCTACGCTCTGTCGGCCGAAGCCCGGCAGGCCTAGGTCCTTGACCAGCGACTGCTTCTGGTCGGTGGCCAGCGCCTCGTCGATCTCGTCGCCGAAGGCATCGCGGATGTCCTGGCTGATGCGCATGGAGCAGAACTTCGGGCCGCACATGGAGCAGAAGTGCGCGGTCTTCGCGGGCTCCGCAGGCAGCGTTTCATCGTGGTACGCCTGCGCGGTGTCCGGGTCCAGGGAAAGGGCGAACTGGTCGTGCCAGCGGAACTCGAAGCGGGCCTTACTCATGGCGTCGTCCCACTCGTGGGCGCCCGGGTGCCCCTTGGCAACATCGGCGGCGTGGGCGGAGACCTTGTAGGTGATCACGCCGGTCTTCACGTCGTCCTTGTTCGGCAGGCCCAGGTGCTCCTTCGGGGTGACGTAGCACAGCATTGCGGTGCCGCCCATGGCGATGTTCGCCGCACCGATGGCGGATGTGATGTGGTCGTAGCCCGGAGCGATGTCCGTGACCAGCGGCCCCAGCGTGTAGAACGGCGCGCCGCCGCACCATTCCTGCTCCTTTTCGTTGTTGACCTGCACCATGTTCAGCGGCACGTGGCCGGGGCCTTCCACCATGACCTGCACGTCGTACTCCCACGCACGGTGGGTCAGCTCGCCGATGGTCTTCAGCTCTGCGAACTGGGCTGCGTCGTTGGCGTCCGCGATGGAGCCGGGGCGCAGGCCATCGCCCAGGGAGAATGCGACGTCGTACTTGGCGAATATCTCGCACAGCTCGTCGAAGTTCTCGTAGAGGAAGGATTCCTTGTGGTGCGCCAGGCACCAGCCGGCCATGATGGAGCCACCGCGAGAGACGATGCCGGTGACGCGCTTGGTGGTCAGCGGCACGAAAGGCAGGCGCACGCCGGCGTGGATGGTCATGTAGTCCACACCCTGCTCGCACTGCTCGATGACAGTATCGCGGAAGATCTCCCAGGTCAGATCCTCGGCCACGCCATCGACCTTCTCCAGAGCCTGGTAGATCGGCACAGTACCGATCGGCACCGGGGAGTTGCGGAGGATCCACTCGCGGGTGGTGTGAATGTCGTTACCGGTGGACAGATCCATCACGGTGTCCGCGCCCCAGCGGGTAGCCCAGCGTAGCTTGTCCACCTCCTCGCGGATGGAGGAAGTGACGGCGGAGTTACCGATGTTGGCGTTGATCTTGGTGGTGAAGGCGTTGCCGATGATCATCGGCTCGGACTCCGGGTGGTTGATGTTGTTCGGGATGATGGCCTTGCCGGAGGCTACCTGTTCGCGAACCTTCTCCACGTCGCAGTGCTCGCGCAGTGCTACGTACTCCATCTCCGGGGTGATGATGCCCTGGCGGGCGTAGTGCATCTGGGTGACGCGCTTGCCTTCCTTGGCGCGCAGAGTCGGGCGGGTGGAACCCTTCCACTCCTCACTGGCCTCGCCGCGCTTGACCGCGCGGTTGCCGTCGTCCAGCAGGTTACGGCGGCGGCCTTCGTAAGCCTCCACGTCGCCGCGGCCTTCGATCCACTCGCTGCGCAGTCCCTCCAGCCCCTTGGTCGGCTCGGCCCATGGGCCACGGGTGCGGTAGATGCGCACCGGCTCGTTCGGGCCGGTCGGGGAGTCGTCCAGCTGGATCTCCGTTTCCGGCACCTGCAGTGTGAAGGTCTTGCCGAAGGACTCCACGGTCTTCTCGATGGGGGAGAAGCTGTGCTTCGGATGGATCTCCGCCGCGTACTCGTCGGTGGGGGTGGCGGTGTTTTGGGTAGACGTATCCGTCATAAAGACTCTCCTGACTCTTCCTTCGCTGGTTCTAACCAGACAGGTTCTAGCGGTACTCGCG
>NZ_CALLDG010000216.1 GCF_937999985.1 uncultured Corynebacterium sp. | reverse complement strand
AAACCCAGCTCCCCGCCACCCCCCCCAATCCGGCGATTTAGATAAACCCAATCCAGTAGAGCACCACGATCGGGATGCACAGCAAAAGCGCGATGGTGATCGCCCACGAAGAGCTGATCATCCGCGTCTCCATGCACAGCCGCGCCGCCCAGGAAATGAACACGCGCACGTCGATCGGCAGCTTCTCCCCCGCACCCTCGAACTCCACGTGCAGGTTCCGCAGGCCACGATTCTCGCTGGTGAACTGTCCCACCTTCTCGCCATCGATGTCCAGCACGAAGTTCTTCTTCGTCTCCGCAATGATCGTCACGTGGTGCCGGTCGGCCTGCACCTCGTAACGGTCCGACTTGCCGAAGCTCTTGCCGTTGCCGGTCACTGTCCAGGTGCCCGTCTGGGTCGTCGCCGACGCGGTGCAGCCATCGCTACTGTCGGGGCCGCTCAGCTGCCACGTGTCGCCACCGAAGCGGATGTTGGTGACGCCGCGCTCGTCGGCGAACTCTGCCACCTTCACGAGGTCATTGCTGGGACCTTCGTAGATGGGGAACGTGTGCCCGTCACTCGGCAGACCCCAGCGAATGTCACTCGACATGCTTAGCAGCCCGCCAGTCGCTCAGCGAAGTAGCTCTGCAGATCCTCGATCTTGATGCGCTCCTGCTCCATCGTGTCGCGCTCGCGCACGGTCACGGCGTTGTCCTCGAGGGTGTCGAAGTCGACAGTGACGCAGAACGGCGTGCCGATCTCGTCCTGGCGACGGTAGCGGCGGCCGATAGCACCGGAGGTGTCGTAATCCACGTTCCAGAAGCCGCGCAGCTGGTCGGCGATCTTCTCCGCGGTCGGCGTCAGCGTCTCCTTCTTGGACAGCGGCAGAACGGCGATCTTGACGGGAGACAGACGGCGGTCCAGCTTCAGCACCGTGCGGGTGTCCGTGCCACCCTTCGCATTCGGTACTTCTTCTTCCGTGTAGGCGTCAACAAGGAAGGCCATCATCGCACGGCCGAGGCCGGCGGCGGGCTCGATGGTGTACGGGATCCAACGCTCGTCCGCAGCCTGGTCGTAGTAGCTGAGATCCTCGCCCGAGCCCTCGGAGTGAACGCGCAGGTCGTAGTCGGTGCGGTTGGCCACGCCCTCGAGCTCGCCCCACTTGGAGCCGTTGAAGTGGAAGGCGTACTCCACATCCACGGTGCGCTTGGAGTAGTGGGACAGCTTCTCCTTCGGGTGCTCGTAAAGGCGCAGGTTATCGGGGTTAATACCCAGGTCGATGTACCACTGGTGGCGATCATCGATCCAGTACTGGTGCCACTCTTCGTCCTCGCCCGGCTTGACGAAGAACTCCATCTCCATCTGCTCGAACTCACGGGTGCGGAAGATGAAGTTACCCGGGGTGATCTCGTTGCGGAAGGACTTACCGACCTGTGCGATGCCGAACGGCGGCTTCTGGCGGGAGGTGGTCATCACGTTCTTGAAGTTCGTGAAGATACCCTGCGCGGTCTCCGGGCGCAGGTAGTGCAGACCCTCCTTGTCATCCACCGGGCCCAGGAAGGTCTTCAGCAGACCGGAGAAGGCCTTCGGCTCGGTCCAGGCGCCCGGCTGTCCGGTCTCCGGATCGTTGATGTCGGCCAGGCCGTTT
>NZ_CALLDG010000215.1 GCF_937999985.1 uncultured Corynebacterium sp. | reverse complement strand
CCCTCGACGTCTGGCAGGAAATCCACGCCGGCGCACGCAAGGGTGAAGAGGTAAGCCCGGAAGCATACAAGGAAATCTCCGTCATCGCCGCCCGAACGCAGGATAAACCAGACACTGGGGCGCTCTCCGACGCCTCTGGCCTGGATGTCCGCACGCTCAAGGAAAGCTTCGACTCCTCCCCCGGCTACACCGCCGAAATGATGACCCTTTCCATGATCAAGTGGTTCCTCTATGTCATCGCCGCCCTGGTCACCGGCGCCTTCTTCCTGGTGTGGACCATCCAGCGCGCTGGAAACATCGCCGCACTGCGCGCGATGGGTGCCACGAAAGGCTTCCTTCTGCGCGACAGTCTGGGCCAGGCGGTCATCATTCTGGGTGCGTCCGTCATCGTCGGTGCACTTATCGCTGTTGGCCTCGGGAGCCTCCTGGAAACCACGGCGATGCCTTACGCCACCGAACTCGGATCCGTCCTTAGCGGCAGCGCGATCCTCTTCGTATCTGGCCTGATCGGCGCACTGATCGCCGTCGTCCGTGTCACCCGCACTAACCCGCTCGCAGCCCTAGGAGAAAACCGATGAGCCCCACCCCGCACCTTCCCGCCCCGCACGTTCCCGCCCTGGAACTTAGAGACGTCACGGTGACCTACACCGACGGCGATTCCCAGATCACCGCGCTGGACAAGGTGAACCTGACCGTCGAGCCCGGAGAGTTCGTCGCCGTCGTCGGCCCCTCCGGTTCCGGTAAGTCCACGCTGCTGGCCGTCGCTGGAGCGCTGACCAACCCGGCCGCGGGTGGCGTCAAGATCGGCGACGAGGACATCACCAGCTACGACGACAAGGAACTAGCCCGCATTCGCCGCGACTACATCGGCTTCGTCTTCCAATCCTCCGGCAGCCTGCCGGGCGCGCTCACCGCCGAGGAACAACTGGAGCTCGCCGCGCGCGTTATGGGTAGGCAAGGCCGTTACTCTGGTGCGGAGCTTTTGGAGAAGGTTGGTATGACGCCCCGAGCTAAGCACCGCCCAGGAAGTCTGTCGGGTGGCGAACGTCAGCGGGTGGGCATCGCCCGAGCTCTCGTCGGCGACCCACAGGTGTTGCTGGTCGACGAGCCCACCGCGGCTCTGGGCCGCAAGCGTTCGCAGGAAATCGTGGAGCTGTTGGCCCGCGAATGCCACGAATTCAACGTCGCGGGCGTGATGGTCACCCACGATCACGAGGTCTTGAACCACTGCGACAAGGTCTACGAGATGGTCGATGGGCGCCTGAGCGCAGCCTCCGAATAGGCACCCAAATAGGCCTCTACGCAGGCAAAGAAGCGGATAGTAAACTAAGTAACCATGCCGAAGATCACGGAGACGACAGTAGCGGAGCACCGCGCGGTCCAGCACCGCGCAGTGCTGGAGGCCGCCGAGCGGTTGATCGTTACTGGCGGCGGCAAGGTTCCCTCCCTGGCAGAGGTGGCAGCCGAGGTTGGCCTGGCCCGCCCCAGCGTCTACCGCTACGTCTCCTCCCAGCATGATCTAATGGTTCAGCTGCTGGTACTTAACAGCGATAGCTGGCATGACCAGCTGGAAGACAAAGTCAAGGCCGCTCCGCCAGAGGCCGAAGAACGCATCTGCGCCTACGTGGACGCGATGCTTGATCTCTTCGTGCATGGTTCCCACGGCCCTCTGATGGCCGCCGCCCAGCACTTCCCGGAAGCGTTCGCCGAAGAAAAGGTGCAGAAATCGCACGCTGGTTTTAAGGAGATCGTGGATAGCTTCTGCCCCGGTGTTTCCTCCATCGACATCGGATTGCTGAATGCGGCGGTGGTAAGGGCGTCAGAAATGGCAAAAACCCCCGAAAACCTGGAGCAAGCAACGGCAACGCTGCACCGCATGGCGCGCGCCATTGCGACAGGTTAGTCCATCGCCACGAGCGCCTAATTGCTTAGTTCTGCAGGGACAATCCCCGGCGACGTTGTACGCTTAACCTCATGCGAAATCGCCTTGTTGCACTCTCCGTTGCCGCGTTGACGGCCCTCTCGCTTGCAGCTTGTTCGGATAACGAGACTCCGCCTGAGCCGAGCGCTGCTCAGCCTTCGAAGGAGTCCGGCGAAACTTCCGCCGCCGCAGGACAAGAAGGCACTTCGGAAGAAGGGCAAGATGATAAGGCCACAGATAACACAGATAACAAGGCCAGAAAGCGCCCCAACCCCACAGCACCCAGCACTCCGAAGCCCGATAAGGTCGATCTTGCCCCGAATGAAACGGCTCTAGAGGGCAAGCTGATGAAGGTGCGCTTCAGCGACATGACCCCACCGGAGGACTTCGCACGAGTGGCGGACATCGTGGACGATAGCGTGGTCTACTACGCGATCAAGCTCGATCCGAAAAAGCCCGTGACGGCGAAGCTGGGAGCGGGCATTGGCACCCAAACTCCCGAATGGGCCATCGTTGGTAGCAGCAGCATGCCAAATGAAATGAACTGGGACTCCATGGTCGGGCGCAAAATCCGCGCTATCGCGCACCGGGATAACATGACCTTCGCTACGGACCCATCCGCTCCCCCGACGGCGGTAACGATCGAGAACTCGGACTATAAGCCGGAGATCCTCGACTAGTTGGTGCTTGCCCTCATCGCTCCGTATGCCGCAACCAAGCAAGTACTGCCTTTACGCGGCGATTGGCATCTTCGGGTGCAAACCCAAGCTTCATAAAAACACTAGCAACGTGCTTGCTCACTGCTCCCGCGGTCAGCACCAATTCATCCATGATCTCCGAGTTGCTCAGACCACGCGCCATTAAAGCAAGGACTTCTTTTTCTCGAGGTGTCAACGCAGCCAAGCCAGACCGTCGCGCCGAAAGCAGGGCAGATACAACCTCTGGATCAACGACGGTTCCTCCCCGAGCAACCTCGCCGAGAGAGTGAACGAATTCATCCACGTCAGAGACGCGTTCCTTCAAAAGATAGCCAAAACCGCCGTGCTCCAACAGCCGATCGAGATAGCTCGCCGCAACATACTGGCTAAGCACCATAACCGGTTGCGAAGGGTACCGTTTGCGCAACTCATACACGGCGCGCAGACCATCATCAGTCATGGTGGGAGGCATACGGACATCGGTGATAATCACATCGTATTTCTGTCCGTTTTCATCACTCGCCATCGTGGCATTACGCAACTCTGACGCATCGACCACCGTCACGACTTCATGTCCGAGTGCCATTAATAACTGTTCTAGTCCAGCACGAAGCAATGCAGAGTCTTCTGCAAGCAAGAGCTTCAAATTATTCTCCACTAGGTTGATTTGAGGGACTCAGACAGGGGCAATTCAAGAATCAACTGCGCACCAGATTCACTTTCAAGCGAGCTTTCACCATCCTTAGTGTTCTGGAATTTCACCGTTCCACCGAGTGCAGCGGCACGCTCGCGCAAACCTGCGATGCCCGTACCGTTTGAGTCACGTGAATCTTCCGAAGATGTCTCGATAAATCCCAACCCATCATCTGTAATAGACACTCGTAGCCGATTCGAAAAGGCGACTTTCACGTCAACGTGCTGAGCTTCGCCGTGTTTCGTTGCATTCGTCAAAGCTTCGGCAACGCAGTGGTAGGCCAGTAGCGCCATTGTTTCGTTCAACTCCGAAGAGCTACCTTCGACCTGCAAACAAGCGTCAACCCCTGCGTGTGCGATTAGCTCTTCAAGGGCTGCAATCAGCCCCCTGTCAAAGAGCACCTGCGGGGCGATTCCTCGCACAGTCGCACGTAATGCGCGTAATGCCTGGGAGGCATTGTGTTCTGCATCCTCCAATGCTGCCTCTATAGCTTCAGTGGAAGACTGATTCTTGTAATGCAATTTCGCAGTAGCGAGGTTGAGTTTTAGCGCTGTCAAATATTGTTGCGGCCCGTCATGGAGTTCACGCTCGATGCGACGGCGTTCTCCAGAGAAAGCGTCGATAAGAGTGGCACGAGAAGCAGCGAGTTCCTTGTCGCTGGGAGATAGCACAAACCGAACTACAGCTATTGACGCCGCGGAAAGCAGTCGCGAGAAGATCATCAAAAGACCAATAGCAATGGCGCCCA
>NZ_CALLDG010000214.1 GCF_937999985.1 uncultured Corynebacterium sp. | reverse complement strand
ACCAACGTGAAGGACGTGTTGGGCCAGCTGCGTGCCCAAGGGCTGCAGATTCTCGCCACCGCGGCCGATGGTGAGGTCAGCCTGGATGATGCGGGGGAGATCCTCACCAAGCCCACCGCGTGGCTGTTCGGTAATGAGGCGCACGGGCTGGGCGAGGAGCTTCTGGCCGAGGCGGACCTGAGGGTTTCTATCCCGATCCGTGGGCGTGCGGAATCCCTCAACCTTGCCACTGCGGCCTCCATCTGCATGTATGAATCGTCCCGCATCCAAGCGGCGGCGCGCGAGGCTGCCGGGGGAGCAGTCGAAGACTGATAGCCCCAACTCGGTGCGGCAGTGGGCCAGCCGGGTATTATTAACGAGGTTAAGCCGTGCACGTAGATAGAGGAGCGCACTGAAGTGACGGATTCCGCGGACACTCCCCAGGTAGAGCTTTCGGAGCAGGGGCTCAACGCCGCAGCAGACGCAGCCGAGAAGGCCTTTGCCGAGGCTGCAAATCTGGAGGAACTGGCGGCCGCTCGCCGCGAGCACCTGGGCGACGATGCCCCCATTCCGGCCGCCCGCCGTAGCCTGGGCAGCCTGCCGAAGGATCAGCGCAAGGACGCTGGTCGCCTGGTGAATATGGCGCGGGGTCGCGTCGAAAAGCGCTTTGCCCAGGTCAAGGCCGAGCTCGAGCGTAAGCGCAACGAGGAAGTCCTGCGCGCCGAGCGCATCGACGTCACCGAGCCGACCACCCGCGGCCAGCGCGGCGCCCAGCACCCGATCACCATCCTGTCCGAGCAGATCGCTGACATCTTCGTCGGCATGGGCTGGGAGATCGCCGATGGCCCGGAGGTCGAGGCAGAGTACTTCAACTTCGACTCCCTGAACTTCATCCCAGACCACCCTGCGCGCACGCTGCAGGACACCTTCCACATCGCTCCGGAGGGTTCCGGCCAGGTGCTGCGCACCCACACCTCTCCGGTGCAGATGCGCACGATGCTCTCCCGCGACCTGCCGATATACATCGCCTGCCCGGGGCGCGTGTTCCGCACCGATGAGCTGGACGCCACCCACACCCCCGTGTTCCACCAGGTGGAAGGCCTGGCCGTGGATAAAGGGCTGACGATGGCACACCTGAAGGGAACGCTGGATCACTTGGCCAAGACTCTGTTCGGTGAGGAGGCCAAGACCCGCATCCGCCCGAACTACTTCCCGTTCACCGAGCCCTCCGCAGAGGTGGATGTCTGGTTCGCCGACAAGAAGGGCGGCGCCGGCTGGATCGAGTGGGGCGGCTGCGGCATGGTCAACCCGAACGTCTTGATCGCCGCGGGCGTGGATCCGGAGGAGTACTCCGGCTTCGCCTTCGGCATGGGCATCGAACGCACCCTGCAGTTCCGCAACGGCCTGCCCGACATGCGCGACATGGTGGAGGGCGATGTGCGCTTCACCCTGCCGTTCGGCGTGCGCCGCTAGAGAAACTTAAAAAACCCCAGAGCAACAGAGCATCCCAGAGCACCCCATCTAAAGCCCCAATCAAGGATCTTTCGAAAATCATGCTTATTTCCCAGTCGTGGCTGACCCGAATCCTGCAGACCTCCAACCCGCAGTGGAGCGTGAGCGCCGAGGAGTTCGACGCCGGCTTCGTCCGCGTTGGCTTCGAGACCGAGGGGTACGAGGCGATCCCCGAAACCACCGGCCCGCTGGTGATCGGTCGCGTCGAAAAGATCGAGGAGCTCACCGAGTTCAAGAAGCCGATCCGTTACTGTGACGTCAACGTCGGCCAGGCCAACGGCACCGGCGAGCTGCAGCACATCATCTGTGGCGCGCGGAACTTCGCCGAGGGCGACAACGTCGTCATCGCCCTGCCCGGCACGGTACTGCCCGGCCCGTTCGAGATCTCAGCGCGTAAGACTTACGGCAAGATCTCCGAGGGCATGATCTGTTCTGCGATGGAGGTGGGCCTGGCCAACCAGCAGAACCCGGGGATCATGACTATTTCTGACGCCGATTTGGCCAGCGCCAACCTCAAGGTAGGTGACGATGCGCGTGGGCTGCTGGGGTTGCAGGACACCATCTTCGACGTGAACATCACCCCGGATCGCGGCTACGCACTGTCGGCCAGGGGACTTGCCCGCGAATTGGCGTCCAGCTTCGACCTGCAGTTCCGCGACCCGGCGCAGGATCCGGCAGCAGCAGCGATGCGCAACGACCTTTTCGCCGGCCTGCCCGGCACCGACGGCGAGGTGCAGGCGCTGAAGGTCGACGAGGACACGAAGTGCTCCAAGTTCGGCATGCGCAAGGTCACTGGCATCGACCCACAGGCGGAATCCCCGCTGTGGCTGCAGCGCGAGCTGATGCTGTGCGGCCAGCGCCCCGTGAACCCGGCGACGGACGTGACGAACTACGTGATGTTCCTGCTGGGTCAGCCCATGCACGCCTTCGACGCGGACAAGGTCACCGGAGAGCTGCACGTTCGCCTGGCACAGAAGGGGGAGAAGCTGACCACGCTGGATGACGTGGAGCGCACCCTTGATCCTGAGGACGTGGTGATCTCCGACGAGTCCGACATCCAGTCGCTGGCTGGCGTGATGGGTGGCTCGACCTCCGAGATCTCCGAGACGACCACCAACGTGCTGTTCGAGGCCGCGCACTGGGACCAGATCACTGTGGCCCGCACGTGCCGCCGCCACAAGCTTTCCTCCGAGGCCTCCCGCCGTTTCGAGCGCGGCACGGACGCCGCCATCATCGAGGACGCGCTGGACTTTGCCGTCGCGCTGCTGGTGAACATCGCTGGCGGCGAGGTGGAGGAGGGACGCACCCTGGTCGGTGCGGTTCCGGAGATGCCGATGATCACCATTCACACCTCCCTGCCGGGCAAGACCGCGGGCAAGATTTACCCGGATGGCACCACCATTTCCCGCCTGCGGGAGGTCGGTTGCGAGGTGCGCGAGACCGGCTCTCGCGACGACAACGGTGCTCGCGAGATCGAGGTCACCCCGCCGACTTGGCGCCCGGACCTGACGATGGCAGCCGACCTGGTGGAGGAGGTTCTGCGCCTGGAGGGGCTGGAGGACATCCCCTCTATCGTCCCGACCGCCCCGGCCGGCCGCGGCTACACCCCGCGCCAGCGGATGCGCCGCAACGTGGGCCAGGCTCTGGCCTGGGCGGGTTACGCAGAGATCCTGCCGACACCGTTTATTGCCAACGACGTGTTCGACGTGTGGGACCTGCCTGCGGATGACCCACGCCGCCTGACGGTGAAGGTGCAGAACCCGCTGGAGAGCGACTACGCCTGCATCGGCACCACTCTGCTGCCGTCCATGATTGAATCCCTGCGCCGCAACGTCACCCGTGGCCAGCGCGACGTAGCCCTCTACGGTGTGGAGCAGGTCTCGGTGCCGAAGTCGGCTAAGCCGTTTTCGCCGATGCCTTCTGTAAAGCAGCGCCCGGGGGCAGAAGAGCTGCAGGAGCTGCTGGATTCCCTGCCCGCCCAGCCGCTCCACGTAGCCGTTGTGGCTACGGGTAACCGCCAGCTGCAGGGCACCTGGGGCGAGCCGGAGGCCTTCACTGCGGCCGACGCCATCGAATCCGCCCGTGTGGTAGCCCGTGCCGCCGGCGTGGAGATCACCGTGCGCAACGCGGAATACCTGCCGTGGCACCCGGGCCGCTGCGCTGAGATCCTGGTGGGCGACAAGGTCGTTGGCCACGCTGGCGAGCTGCACCCGCAGGTCTGCGAGCGCGCGGAGCTGCCGCCGCGCACCGTGGCCATGGAGATGAACCTGGATGAGCTGCCGTTGGAGGAGACCTTCCCGCGCCCGGTACTGTCTGCCTTCCCGGCGGTGCTGCAGGACATCGCGGTTGTCGTTGACGAGGCCACCCCGGCCCAGGATGTTGAGGATGCCTTGCGTGCTGGCGCTGGCGAGCTGTTGGAGGAGATCCGACTGTTCGACGTCTACCACTCCGAGTCCCTGGGTGAGGGCAAGCGCTCGCTGACCTTCAGCCTGCGCTTCCGTGCGCCCGACCGCACCCTAACGGAGGAAGAGGCCAGCAAGTCCCGCGAGGCCGCCCTGCAGTCCGCCACCGAGAAGGTGGGCGCGCAGCTTCGCGCCTAACTGCATAATTCCCACGAATCTGAATAATTTGCACTTCGGGTTTAAATAGGGCAGAATCGTCCTATGTTGAAAATTGCAGTAGCAGGCGCTAGCGGGTACGCGGGTGGCGAGGCTCTTCGCCTCCTATTGAATCACCCCGGCTACGGCGTGGACTTCGAAATCGGTTCGCTGACCGGCGGTTCCAACGCGGGCACGCGATTCGGCGAACTCAACCCCGGGCTGCCCGCCCTGGCGGATCGCGTTCTCGAAGAGACGACGGAGGATGTTCTCCGCGGGCACGACGCTGCAATCCTGGCCCTCCCGCACGGGGTGTCCGCCGCCCTGGATCTGCCGGAATCCATGAAGGTCGTGGACTGCGGCGCGGACTACCGCCTGAAGAATGCCAACCACTGGGCCCGCTTCTACGGCACCCCGCACGCCGGCACCCGCACCTATGGCATCCCGGAGATGCCGGGGCGCCGGGAGGAGATCGCGGCCACCAACTACGTCGCCGCCCCCGGTTGCTTCCCGACCGGCGCCACGATGGCTCTCATGCCCGCTATCGCCAGCGGCCTTATGGCCCCGCAGATCAGCGTAGTTTCCGTCACCGGCACCACCGGCGCTGGCAAGAAGGCCGCCGTGAACCTGCTGGGCTCAGAGACGATGGGTAACCTGCGCGCCTACGGCGTGGGCACCCACCGCCACGCTCCGGAGATCAAGCAGAGCGTTGAGGAGCTGCTCGCCCCTGGCTATTCCTCGGACGACGTCCACGTGACCTTCACCCCGGTGCTGGCCCCGCTGACCCGCGGCATCCTCACCACCGTCACCGCTCCCGCGCGTGGTCAGGCGAGCGATATCCGCCGCGCCTACGAGAAGTTCTGTGCCAGCGAGCCCTTCCTGCACCTGCTGCCGGAGGGCCAGCAGCCGGAGGTGAAGAGCGTCGTCGGCTCCAACATGGTGCACATCCAAGTGGAGGTCTCCGACGGCATGGTCATCGCCACCAGTGCCATCGATAACCTCACCAAGGGCACCGCAGGTGCCGCCATCCAATGCCTCAACCTGATGTTCGGTTGGGAAGAAACCGCGGGTCTCCCGCAGACGGGGCTCTGATTCAAAGCTATGACTAACGCAGAGAAGAACAATCCGGATACCAGCACTGCCCAAGGTTCCTCCGCGGACCTCGGCGTGACCGTTCCCAAGGGCTTTAGCGCCGCAGCCGTGACGGCGGGGATCAAACCCTCCGGCAAGTCGGATATGGCTCTGATCCGCAACGACGGGCCCGATGCCATCGCCGCCGCCATGTTCACCTGCAATCAGGTCACCGCCGCTCCCGTTCGCTACACCAAGGCGAATAACGATGGCACCTTCCGCGCCGTCGTCGTCAATTCCGGCAACGCCAACGCCTGCAACGGAGCCCAGGGCGACAAGGATGCGCGCGCTACCGCCGAGAAGACCGCCGAGCTGCTGGGATGCCAGCCCGGCGACGTTGCCGTGTGCTCCACCGGCCTGATCGGCGATGTGCTGCCGATGGATAAGGTCTTCGCCGGAGTCGGCGAACTCGCCGGCGAGCTCGACCAGTCCATCACCGCCGGCAACGATGCTGCCCGCGCCATCATGACCACCGACCTCGTCGCTAAGGAGGCCGTCTACCACGGCGAAGGTTGGTCCATCGGCGCCATGGGCAAGGGTGTCGGCATGATGGCCCCGTCGCTGGCTACGATGCTCGTGTTTATTACTACGGACGCCCACCTGCCCAGCGCCGACATGGCCCACGAGGCTCTGGCGGGCGCCACTCCGACAACCTTCGACTGCATCGACATCGACGGCGCGACCTCTACCAATGACACTGTGCTGCTGATGGCCTCCGGCGCTTCCGGCATCACCCCGGACGCAGAGGAATTCAACGCTGCGATCCACCAGGTGTGCCTCGATATTGCGATGCAGCTACAGGCGGACGCTGAGGGCGTCACAAAGAGAGTGTCCATCACCGTCGGCGGCGCAGAAACGGACGCGGACGCACAGACCGCAGCGCGCGTCATCGGCCGCGACAACCTGTTTAAGTGCGCGATGTTCGGCTCCGACCCGAACTGGGGTCGCGTGCTGGCTGCCGTGGGCATGGCGCCGGTGAAGATGAACCCGGAGGCCATCAGTGTGTCCTTCAACGGTCACCCGGTGTGCATTAACTCCACGGGCGCGCCCGGCGCCCGCACGGTGGATCTTTCGGGCGCCGACATCGCCGTTGAGGTGGACCTCGGCGTGGGCGAGGGGCGTGCGACGGTGTGGACGACCGACCTGTCGTACTCCTACGTGGAGATCAACTCGGAATACTCCACCTAGTTCATACAGCTCACCCAGTTCATCCAGCTCACACAGTTCGCCCAGTTCACCCAGAGCTCACCCGCACAACGGACCTAGCAGGAAACACACCAATGAACCCCAAACACACTCCCATCGATACCACCGGGCTGACCCCCGAGCTGCGCAGCCATGTGCTGGCCGAGGCTCTGCCGTGGCTTCTGCACTACCGCGACAAGATCGTGGTGGTGAAGTACGGCGGTAACGCGATGATCGACGAAGACCTGAAGCGCGCCTTCGCCGCCGACATGGTCTTCCTGCGCGCCATCGGCGCCCGCCCGGTCGTGGTCCACGGCGGCGGCCCGCAGATCAACGAGATGCTGAAGACCGTCGGCCTGGAAGGCGAGTTTAAGGGCGGCTTCCGCGTGACCACGCCGGAGGTCATGGAGTACGTCCGCATGGTGCTGTTCGGCAAGGTCGGTCGCGAGCTGGTCGGGCTGATCAACGAGCACGGACCCTACGCCGTCGGCGCCTCGGGCGAGGATGCCGGGCTGTTCACCGCCTCCAAGCGCCTGATCACCATCGACGGGGAAGAGGTCGACCTGGGCCGGGTGGGGCAGATCGAGCACGTCGATGCTGAAAGCCTGATCGACCTCATCGACGCCGGCCGCATCCCCGTGGTCTCCACGGTCGCACCGGATGACCAGGGGCGTATCTACAACATCAACGCCGACACCGCCGCCGGCGCGCTGGCCGGCGCCCTGGGTGCCGAGAGGCTCGTGATGCTCACCAACGTCAAGGGCCTGTACACCGACTGGCCGAACAAGGAATCGCTGGTATCCAGCCTGACCCCGGAGCAGCTCTCCGACCTGTTGCCCAACCTGGATTCCGGCATGGTGCCGAAGATGGAGGCCTGCCTGGACGCGCTGCGCAGCGGCGTGCAGGCCGCGCACGTCATCGACGGCCGCATCCCGCACTCCGTAATCTTGGAGCTGATGACCACCGGCGGTATCGGCACCATGATCTGCCCCGCGGGCTGGGAAGACATCACCAGCCCCGACATCAACTATCGGGAGGATCTCCCATGACCCAGAACCTAGAGAACTCAACCAACGACTGGCAGGGCCACTGGAACGCCGCGCTGTTCGAAACCTACGGCACCCCGCCGCGCGAGCTGGTTTCTGGCCGTGGCACCATCGTCACCGACGCGGCGGGCAATGAGTACCTCGACCTGCTGTCCGGTATTGCCGTGAACGCTCTGGGGCACGCTCACCCTGCCATTGTGGACGCCGTGACGAATCAGATCGCCACACTCAGCCATACGTCTAACTTGTTCGCCCACCCGCAGGTGATCAAGCTCGCCGAGCGGCTGAAAGGCCTGCTGGGGGAGCAGAGTGGGGAGGCCGCCGAGGCGGCGGCCGGTGCCCGTGTGTTCTTCTCCAACTCTGGCGCCGAGGCCAACGAGGCCGCCTTCAAGATCGCCCGCGCCACCGGCAAGACCAAGATCCTGGCCGCCGAGCGTGGCTTCCACGGCCGCACCATGGGCGCCCTCGCCCTGACCGGCCAGCCGGACAAGCAGGAGCCCTTCAAGCCCCTACCCGGCGGCGTGGAGTACTACCCCTACGGCGACATCGAAGCCCTGCGGGAGATGGCGGACGACGACACTGCCGCGATTTTCCTGGAGTCCATCCAGGGCGAAACCGGCGTGATCCCCGCCCCGGACGGCTTCCTCGCCGCCGTGCGGGAGCTGTGCGATGCCCACAACATCCTCATGGTCGTCGACGAGGTTCAGGCCGGCATGGGCCGCACCGGCCAGTGGTTCGGCTTCCAGCACGAGGCCGGGGTGCTGCCGGACGTCATCACCATGGCCAAGGGACTGGGCGGCGGCCTGCCGATCGGCGCCACCCTCGCTCTGCCGAAGGCGCAGCTGCTGGCCAAGGGGATGCACGGAACCACCTTCGGCGGCAATCCCGTCGTCTGCGCGGCGGCGAATGCCGTCATCGACACGATCGAATCCGAGGACCTGCTGGCCAACGTCGCCGCCCAGTCGCAGGCTATCCGCGACGGCCTGGCCGACCACCCCAGTGTGCAGACCATCCGCGGCCGCGGGCTGATGCTTGGCATCGTCCTGGATGCGCCCCTTGACCTGGATCCGCTGGACTACGGGCTGATCGTCAACAAGCCCCAGCCCGATGTGATCCGCCTGGTCCCGCCGCTGAATATTTCGGCGGATGAGGTGCAGCGGGGCGTCACAAAGATTAGGCAGATGCTGGACGACAACCGCGCGCAGAACCAGTAACCACAAAAAGAACGGAAGACACCACATGACTAACCTGCACCTGCAGACAAAGGGGCCGCTGCGCCACATGCTGGCCGACGACGACCTCACCCCGGAAGAGCAGGCCGAAGTGCTGGCGCTGGCCGAGGAGCTGAAGGACAACCGCTACGGCAACGGCTACCGCAACCTGCTGGAGCGCCGCTCCGTCGCCGTGCTGTTCGACAAGACCTCTACGCGCACGCGCTTTTCTTTTGACGCCGGCATCACCGAGCTGGGCGGTAACGCCATCGTCGTAGACAGTGGAAGCTCGCAGATGGGGAAGGGGGAGACCTTCCAGGACACCGGCGCGGTCCTGTCCCGGTACGTCACTGCGATTGTCTGGCGCACCGGTGCGCACGACAACCTCCACCAGATGGCGGAGACCGCGGGCGTGCCGATCGTCAACTCCCTGTCCGACGACTTCCACCCCTGCCAGATCCTCGCGGACCTGGTGACCATCAAGGAGCACAAGGGCGAGCTCAAGGGTCTGAACGCGGTGTACTTCGGCGACGGCGCGAACAACATGGCCAACAGCTACATGCTGGGCTTCGCCACGGCGGGAGTGAACATCACCATCGCGGCGCCAGAGGGCTTCCAGCCGGAGGCGGAGTTCGTAGAGCGCGCTAAGAAGCGTGCCGAGCTGACCGGCGCGACCGTGACCGTCACCGACAAGGTGGACGCCACGGGGGCGGACGTGGTGATTACCGACACCTGGCTGTCCATGGGACAGGATGCCTCCGAAGACCGCAGCGCGCTGCGGGCCTACCAGGTGGACCAGAAGCTGATGGGCACCGCCAAGGACGATGCGATATTCCTGCACTGTCTGCCGGCCTACCGCGGTAGTGAGGTGACGCCGGAAGTTATCGACGGGCCGCAGTCCGTGGTATTCGACGAGGCGGAAAACCGCCTGCACGCACAGAAGGCGCTGCTGGTATGGCTTCTTCGCTGACCCGCACAGCCCGGCAGGACATGATCGGGCGCATCATCGGTGCCGAGAAAGTCGGCAGCCAGCGCGAGCTTCTGGGAATCCTGGT
>NZ_CALLDG010000213.1 GCF_937999985.1 uncultured Corynebacterium sp. | reverse complement strand
TAGTGGCCTTCGGTGCAGTGGGGCTGACCGTGTTGCCTCTTCACGTAATGGCAATCTCCTTTAGTTTGCTGGTGATTATTGCCATCGCTGCGACGGTGGTGCCGCTGTGGCGGGAGAATCGGAAGTCGAACACGGCTCAGGTAAGCTAATCGCCATGACTGAGGCGACTGAGAACAACGGTGCTGCAAAAGACGCTGCAGTGAACGGTGCTGGGGCGAACGGTGCTGGGGCGAACGGTGCTGGGGGCGCGAAAGAGCTTCCCGAGCTGAACGACGTATCCCAAGCCAGCGACCACGTCGGCCCGCTGAAGGCTGCCATGCGTTCCGGAGCGCTGGCGCTGCTGGTGTTGGGTGCGCTTTCCCTGTTGGTGTGGGGTCTTATCAGCGGCACCGAAGGGCTGTGGGGAGCAGGCATCGGGTGGCTGGTCGGCGGCGGATTTATGCTGCTGACGGTAGTGATCGTGCTGTTTAGTTCCAACACTTCGCCCTCGATGACGATGGGCTTGATCCTGGGCAGCTGGCTGGTTAAGGCGGCGGTGCTACTGGGCATTCTGTTCTTCCTGAAGGACAAGACTTTCTACGACACCGCGGCGCTGGCCGTGACTGTGATCTTGAGCATGGTCGCCGTACTGGCCATCGAGACACTGGCGGTTACTCGCACCCAGAAGCTCTACATCAGCTAACGAGGCTAACGGCATCTAGTGCCCTAATCCACGCCCCGGTTTTTGCATAGCCAATGCAGGCCGGGGCTCCTAGTTTGTTGTGGTGCTACGGGTGGCACTACTTGCGCGCAGAGAGATGACGCCCTCACGCGGAGAGGCGACAACTGTCAGTAGCGAGCTGGGGGTAAGCACCGCAGGGAGGGAAGCGGAGGTAGGCCTAAACACATACAAATGATTCTGGAGCCAAAAACGTTGAAAACCACGACCAAGTGGGGGGACCCGCAACGTGTTTCACTTAGCGATTCACGAGATAAAACTGATATTGTTCTATCGGGCCATTTATTGGCACACGTATGTGTGAACAGTAGATACGGCACCGGCTGATTATGTAGGGACGTGCGACGGAGTCCCTCAGCATCGGCCTAACTCTTCGAAAAGAGACCTCCATCGCACCGCAGTGATTCTGTGCAATCTTGCGGCCCAATCACGGGAGAGAACGCTGAGCGTAACAACCTTGGCCATGAAGGGCGAGTTTCACGTACCTTCATTGGAACACGAATTCTTCCCGGGGCAAGTGGATAGCAACCAGCTGTGGTTCAGTGAGTTTGCTGGTGGAGCCTTCGCGCTCGACCGCCTCATGGTCATCCGTATTGTGATGATTCTTCTGGTTTCCGCATTCTTCTTCTTTGCAATGCGGAAGCCGAAGCTGATTCCGAGCGGCGTGCAGAACGTTGCTGAGTACTTCTTGGACTTCGTTCGGATTCACATCGCGGAGGATATCTTGGGCAAGAAGGAGGGGCGCCGGTTCCTGCCGATCATCGCCGCTATCTTCTTCACCGTCCTTGCCGTCAACATGTCGACGATCATCCCGTTCATGAACATTTCAGCCAGCGCTCGAGTGGGTCTGCCATTGGTGCTGGCTGTTGTTGCGTATATCGCATTCATCTACGCGGGTGTGAAGCGCTATGGCTTCGGCAAGTACATCAAGTCCTCGCTGATCATTCCTGGTTTGCCTTCTTGGCTCCACTTCATCGTGGCGCCGATCGAGGCATTCTCCACATTCGTCCTCCGTCCGGTAACGCTGACGATTCGTCTTATGGCGAATATGTTGGCTGGACACATCATCCTCGTCATGCTGTTCAGTGCCACGAACTTCTTCTTCTGGCAGATGAGCGGTTGGACTGTGGCTGCTGGCGGCACGATCCTCTTCGCGATCGCCTTCACCCTATTCGAGCTCATGGTGATCTTCCTGCAGGCATACATCTTCTCCCTGCTGACCGCCGTGTACATCGAGCTGTCCCTCCACGCAGACGAGC
>NZ_CALLDG010000212.1 GCF_937999985.1 uncultured Corynebacterium sp. | reverse complement strand
TTTTTGTCCCCGGTTCGCTCCCTTTTTGTCCCCGGTTCGCTCCCTTTTTGTCCCCGGTTCGCTCCCTTTTTGTCCCCAGTAACATCCTCTGAGCCCAATGTTTCCAAGGGCTGCGGAGGGCCTAAAAGAATGTAAAAAGATTTTAAAAGATTTAAAAAGGGCGCACGGCGCCTTTTTTTTGGACGTCAGATCAGGCCATCGGAGGGCGTTTGGGGAGTCCTGCGTTCGGGGTTGACCGGCTCGTATGAGGGTGGCTGGTATCCGCTTGGCCCGTCGTCCGCCCAGAGGTCGCTGATCTCGCCGTCCCTTCTGCCCCATTCCTCGCTCAGCGCCTCGTACACCAGGTCGTGCAGGTTCCAGTTCATGCCATCGCTGGTTCTGACGTTGTGTTCCAGGGCCTTGGTGACGGTGGTCTTGAGGTCCTCGCGGCTCGTGTAGTTGTCCATCACGTCGGTGGAGCACATGGCTTCCACCAGCGAGCCGAGCTGCACGAGGCGGGCTATGCGCTCCTTGGCCCTCTCGTCGCCGCCCTCGAAGCCCGCGGCCGACTCGGCCATCGCGCCGACCTCGATCAGGCGCTTGGTGCGGGCCCTGCGTTCGCGTTCCCTGCGCCGCGCCATGAGGTCGTTCTCGCGGGCCTTGAGCTGGGCCTGCCTCTCCTGCAGGGACTTGATCTGCTCATCCAGGCTCTTCACCATCGAAACGGCTCCTTACATGGTCTGCATCATCCGTATGGTGATATGATTCTACCAGCAAGGAAATCCCTAATCAAAGATTAGGGCGCACTTACATGTTACCGGTGGTAACATTCAGCGTAAGCGCGCTCTCCCGAGGGGCCACTCCGTGGGGGCCAAGCGTGCGCCGCTTGGATCCGCGCCCCGTCCCGGCGGGGTGCCGGCCACCTCCCCGGTGGAGGGCCAACGGGCCTCCCGGCCCTTTGGATTCCCGGAAAGGAGTACAGTCCCGTGGCGATCTACTCGTTGCACGTGTCGAACGTGAGCCGTGCCGCCGGCTCCAGCGCCGTCGCCTCCTGCTCGTACATCACCTCGCGTCGGATGCGCGACGAGCGCACCGGCGAGGCGTTCAACGGGTTCGGCCGCAGGGAGCGCGTCGAGCATGTATGCACGATGCTGCCCGAGGGCGCGCCCGGCGAGTACCTCGACCCGGAGCGTTTGTTCAACGCCGTCGAGATGGCCGAGAAACGTTCCGACGCGAGGCCCGCGAAGAAGATCATGGTCGCCCTGCCCCGCGAGTTCGACGCCCGCGAACGCTTCCGCGCACTGGAGGACTTCATCTCATGGAACATCACGGCCAACGGCTACGCCTGCACGTACGCCATCCACACCGACAAGGACGGACGTAACCCCCACGCGCACATCCTCGTCGCCAACCGGCGCATCGACCCGAAGACCGGCAGATGGGCGGCGAAGAGCCGCAGCGAGTTCGCGTTGGACGCCAACGGCCGGCGCATCCCCGTCATCGACCCCGACACCGGACGGCAGAAGATCGGCGCCAGAAACCGCAAGGTCTGGAAGCGCGTCAACGTGAGCAACAACCCCTTGGACTCCAAGGAGTTCCTCGAAAGGCTCAGGCGCGAGTGGGCCGACTCCTGCAACGCCCTGCTCCCCGGATACGCCGTCATCGACCATCGGAGCTTCAAGGCGCGGGGCATCGAACGCATCCCCACCATCCACGAGGGATACGCCAGCCGCGAGATGGAGAAACGCGGCGGCAGGGGCGACCTGTGCGAGGAGAACCGGCGCATCCAGGCCCTGAACCGGCTCCTCGACGCGCTTAGGGCCATGATCGGGCGGCTCTCCGACCAAGCGCAAGGCATCCTGACGGCCGTCAAACGCCGCCAACGGCCCTCAGGCGCGCCACAGGCCCCTTCAAGCCCTGAACCGGCCGAAAGGCCACAGGAACGCCCGCAGGCTCGTGAAACGCCGCCACAGGCCCCGCAGGAACCCCCGAAGCCCATCAGGACGAAAAAGGCGCTCACCGACAGGTTCAAGACACGGCTTGACGAGCGGCTGGCCGAAAACGAACGCAAACAGGCCGAAAAACAGGCCGAACCCGACATGGAGGAGACATGGGACCTCTCCGACCCCGCCGACCCGCTCAACATCGGCATGGGCTGGGGCACGGGAGGCCACGGACTCGGCCTGTGAGAACGCCGGGAACGCAAAGGGCCGGCATCCGAAGACACCGGCCCGAAATTTAGAAAGACATCCTTACCAGCGGGTAACGGATACGCCGTCGACGCCAGAGCCGTCTGCCGTGGCGATGCGCATCCACGGACCAGCTGCGACAGGGGTGTATGTAACTCCATTGATTGCGAAGGTGATCTGTCCCGACTTATTGCCGGTCGTATAGCTGTTGCGATACGGCCAGGACCCCGTTGCCGTTCCGGTGCCTGCAAACTGCATGTCACCCAAAGCGTTCCCGCCAGCCCAGCATCCAGCATTGGAATCAGCGCATCCACGCGAGACAGTTACCGAATAATCTTCAGCCTCGCTCGGCGGCAGCACGTCCACCAATTCGCCGTTGCTGGAATCAAAGAGAATCGTTGTGCCAGGTTCGCCGACAATCATGTCCCCGCCCGACGGAGTGGTGGTAAGTTCATAGAACGACTCGTCAGTGGTTTCTTGAGCAGATGCCACCGGGACTGCCGTCGACAGGAGCGCCAGCAGAGTCATTGGAACCACTGCCATCTTCAAATGCTTGGTACGTAACATTTTTGCCCCCTTGATTAGGTATGCCAGACGTGCGTCTGACAAGGAAATTATAGCTCTTGGACCTTGGATTGAACAGACCAGTAATGCAAAGGGTTGGTGTTTGAAGACGCCGGCCCCGCATCCGAAGACGCGGGGCCACGGCCCAATCAAAGGGGATGGCGGGTAACCCATCCCGCCGGCATCGGCCATCCCCGAAAAGTCATGCATGCCCGCCTGATCGTAAGGGGGAAGTTAGCAGCGCCTCCGCCGGCGTTTCCATCTTAGCCGATACGATTGGCGTCGTCGATGGACGTCTTGTAGCAGGGACGAAAACCGACCGCCCGGCATCCGCCGGGCGACGCTGCCGCGCCAGTCGCGGCGCGGCCCGAACGAAAGGCGCAGCACATGCGCATGGGTAACAAGGGCCGCACGGCCGGCCCTGGATATGGCTGATGGCGGTCATCGTCATCTGCCTCGCTCCCGTGATGGATCCCATCGCGGCCGACATCACCGTGACGGCCCTGGCCGTCTGGGCGATGAGAAACAGCCGCTAAACGGCACCCGGCCCGTCCGAGCGCAAGCCCGGACGGGCTTTCACATACCATCACGCAGCACTCGGCCAGTCGGAGACATACCCCTCGGCACCGGCGAATCCATGACCGCCGTGCGCGTCGAGGAACGCCTGAGTATCAGGGTCGAGCGCCGGTCCCTCGCCCGGCACCGACAGATCGGGCACGGGCGTCTTCGACACGTCCCTGAGCGACTTCCTCGCCTCATCGGTCACCACGGAGCCGGACAGCTCCACGCGCGGAGCGGGAGCGCCGCCGGGTACCTTCTCCGGGTCAAATTCAAATTCGAACCCGACAAGGGAAGCGCGGCCACGTCCCGGCTTCTTCTTCAGGTACTTGCGATGCACCTTCAGATTCAGCAGAGGCCCCAACTCCTCCTCAATCGGCTTAAGAACATACTTGTTGATTTCGCTCGGCCGATACGATTTGGGTACGTCGAGCAGTCGGCGGAAGTCCTCAAGGCTGACCTTCCACACACCGGTTTGTCGGTACTGCTTGAGCCTCCTGTAGCACTCCTTGGCGTAGCTGGAGCGCAGGGCCGTGAACTCGGCCAGCTCGAAGCGGGTGAACTGCGAGGTGAGGTCGTTAAGCAGGAACGAGAAGCGCGAGTTCACCGATACGGTGAGTGTGCGTTTGGTCGGGCTGGTGACGAAGCCTGCGAACAGGGCGAACTGGATGATGTCGTGCTCTTCGTTCTGGAACTCGAAGTTGAGCGCGAGCAGGCGACGGTTCACATTGGCAATCTGCTTGGCGAACTCATCGTTGGTCATGTTCCTCTGAAGTCCGGCCAGCCGCTTCAATTCTTCGAACGTGAACGCCACCTCGTCCGTGCCCTTGTCCCGCACGCGAGACGCGATGGCCATCAGCAAATCAAGATCGAGCGCGGTGAACTTGCGCAGCGCCTGATTGTTGAACTGGTTCGAGTACTTCACGATCTCATCGGACATGACTGCATTCTACCATAAAAACGAGATTTTTATATTTTCTACCCTTTATTCTCCCAAAACCTCGTTTTTATTCCTCAAAAGCGTCCTTTATTCTCCCAAAACCTCCCCTAAATAATTCCCAAAACCTCCCCTTTAATCTCCCATTTTCTCCCCTTTAATAGTGCGTTTCCCCTACTGCCGTAAGGCCTGCGGGGAGTCTAAAAGAGTACAAAAGATTCTATAAAAAGGGGCTCCGCCCCGATGAAGAGAAGAAACCGACTCAGTTCCAAGGCTGCTGCTGCCATTGCTGTGGCTGTTGGAATCCGGGCTGGTAGCCATAGCCCGGCTGCTCCTGTATCTGAGGCTCTTGGGGCAGGTCACGAACCTGTTCCCGCAGCTCACCCGCCGACTCAGCGCTGGGGAGCCTCACGCCCGCGTCAGAGGCCCATGCGCGCAGTTCGGCGGCATGGGCCTTGAGCATGTCCAGCAGCCTTTGCCGGTTGCCCTCGTCGTTCCAGACGCCCTCGTCGTAGCCAAGCACGCCCTCGTTGGAGAGGATGCCGCCCAGCCGGATGATCAGATGGGTGCGCCGCTTGCGCGCCTTGGCGTTCTCCCTAGCCACGATGCGCTGTTTGCGCGCCCTGAGCTGCTTCATCCGGCGCTCGATGTCGGCCATCTGCTCCTCGACGCTCCTGGTCATCGGTTCCTCCCTGCGTTCCGTCGGTTATCAATCAGGACGCTAGACCCCACGGCAGCACGGCACGGGGCACGGCGTCTACACACCAAACCTAAACCCGGAAGAACGGAGCCGGTTTGGACATCCAAGCCGCGAGGGCGAAGCGTTCATCAATGCCGAACGTGCCGCCCCCGCCGATTTCCGCGCGCATGACGGCCACGGGAGGGAAACACCGAAGAGGCGCGGACACGGCCGCTAGAACAGCTTTCCGGCGTTCTGCGCATGATGTTCGCGGTTGCGAGCGTCAAACGCGCAGAAACGGCATTCCCCGGCCTCCACGGTGCCGTCGAAGTGGTCACGCGCGGCCGTCACGTCGAACAGCTCAGTGGTCGTGAACACCTCGCCGTACCCGGCGACGCTCGTCCAATGGCCCACATCCTCCGCCTTCCTCGCCTCCACGGGCCTGGCGTCGATCACCGGAGGGGTCTCGCGGGCGAACGTGAACACGAACCCCGACAGCCTGCGTTTCACGTACTGGCGCTCGATCTTCAGTCCAAGGAGTGGCCCACACTCCTCGATAATCGGCTTGAGGACTCGTTTGTTGAGATCTCTCACTTGCTCGGCTGTGGATTTGGGAACGCTGAGCAGTCGGCAGAACTCGTCGCGGCTGATCTTCCAGATTCCGGAGCTGCGGTATTGTTTGGCCCTGCGGTAGAACTCCTTGGCGTACTTGCTTTTGAGGTCGGCGAACTCGGCCAGCTCGAAGCGCGTGAACTGGCTGGTCAGGTCGTTGAGCAGGAACGCGAACTCCTCGTTGACCCCAACCGCGAGGGTCGCCTCCTGCGGGTCGGTAACGAACTTCGTGAACAGCGCGAACTGGATGATCTTGCCCGAATCCTCGAACATGTAGTTCAACGCCAGCAGCCGCGCGTTCGTCTGCACGATCTTGTCGGCCAGCTGCCTGTTGGTCAGGTTCTTCCTCAGCCGCATGAGGCCGCGCAGCTCCTCGAACGAGAACTCCACCGTGGCCGTGCCCTTCTCCCTCACCCTTGAGGCGATCGCCATGAGCACGTCCAGGTGCACGGCGTCGAACTTCTTCAGTGCCACGTTGTTGAACTGGTTGCTGAACTTCACGATCTCATTGGACATGGCCTTAGCATAGCTCCTATGGGGGACTCAAATTAAGTTAGTCCACAAATAATTTGAGTCCCCACCTTGATCAAAAAGGAGACACATTTTAGCAACGTCCCCGGTTCGCTCCCTTTTTGTCCCCGGTTCGCTCCCTTTTTGTCCCCGGTTCGCTCCCTTTTTGTCCCC
>NZ_CALLDG010000211.1 GCF_937999985.1 uncultured Corynebacterium sp. | reverse complement strand
CCCCACGTCTCCAGCTGGTCAGCCGCAGCCGCACGGAACGTATCCGCCGCGCCGAGCAGAACCTTGTGGCCCATGCCGATGAGCACGCGGGACAGCTTACCGGTGGTGGTGGTCTTACCGGTTCCGTTGACGCCCACCACCATGATCACGGCCGGCTTACCCTCGTAGGGCATGGCCTTGATGGAGCGGTCCATGTCCGGCTTGCAGGCATCGATCAGCGCCTCGCGGAGCATGCCACGGGCTTCTTCCTCGCTGGAAACGCCATTGACGGCGATGCGCTCGCGGAGGTCGTCAACGACCTTCATCGTGGTTGGGGTACCCAGGTCCGCCATCAGGAGGGTGTCTTCGATCTCCTCCCATGCGTCCTCGTCGAGGTCGCCGGCACTCAGGATGCCGAGCACGCCACGGCCAATGACATTCTGCGACTTGGACATGCGACCGCGCAGCTTGCCCAGGCGGCCCTGGACGGGCGCGATCTCCTCGCGCTGTTCTGCGGGGGCTGGCTCGGGTTCGGGAGTCGGCTCAGGCTCGGGTTCCGGCTCGGAGATCGGCTCTGGTACCGGTTCTGCTTTAGGCTCAGCGACAGGCTCCGGCTCCTCCACCGGCTCTGGCTTGGGCGTGGGCGCCGGGGTCGGAGCAGCCTTCGACGCCTCTGGTTCGGGTGTCGGCTCGGGCTCTGGGGTTGCTTCCGGCTCTGGGGTTGCTTCCGGCTCGGAGGTCGCTTCTGGTTCCGGCGTCGGTTCCGGGGCAGCCTTGGGCTCTGGGGTTGCCTCCGGGGTTTCCTTCGGCTTCTTCAGCTCCTGGTCGGGGCGCAACTCCGGCTGCTTCTCGGCGGTCGCGGCACCGGCTCCGGCGCCACCACCGGCGGTGAAGTTAAACCCGCCCTGGGCCTTGTAATCGCCACTGCTGGGCTTCTTCTGCTCGATCTCCTCCTTCTTCTCGAAGGAAACCTGCTTCGCCTTGTTTCGGCGCAAACCCAGAACAACAAGAATCGCCACGACAATGGCGAGAACCAAAAGTCCAATGAGGACCCACATCAAGACAGTATTCATAGCCTCCAGTGAATCAGAACTTCGCGGCTAATGCCGACTCACGGTTAGACAGTCGGCCCGAACACGCCGCGGACCATGGCGTCTGCCATGACGATGTCTCCGGTCACTAGGTCCGGCACCAACCGCGCCATGGCCGCCCATCCCGGGTAGGCGCTGAGCAGTTTGCCCAGGCTGGACATCTTCTTGTGCGCGTACATGCGGGTGGCCAGGGCGAACACCATGGAGATCACGGGCGCCAGCGCCCAACGGTTTTCCGGAGTATCGGTATCCACACCCTCCAGCCGGTCGAAGCGCACGCGCGCGGAGAGGTACAGCTGCCGGTTCGCGGCCTTCACCTTGCGCAGCAGCGTGACGGCGGTCTTCATCAGTTCCGGGTCGCCCAGCAGTTCGGAGAGTTCGGCGCGCTTATTGAAGGTCTCGAACACGGCGATGAGGCGGCTGTTTTCCTCGCTCAGCGCGCCCGGCACTACCCCGGCCTTGCCGAAGAACATGTCCAGCACGGCCTTCTGCTGTGCCGGATCCATGTGCGCGATCTGCACGGTGGTGCTGTCGATGCACGCGGTATCCAGGGACACGTCGCGGCCGGTATCGACGGTCTGCACGGCGGGTTGCCCGGCGACCTTCTTGAGCTCTTGCCGCAGGCGCTTGTCTTGTTCTTTTTCTTCTGACGCCCCTTCGGGGTCAACCAGCGACATGTCCCCCAGGATCTCGAGAGCTGCGATCCACGGGGTGTTCGAGCGCTCGGCTTCGGCTCCCACCAGGGTGGAGTGCACCAGCCCGGAGAGTATGAACTGCGCGGGGCGGTCGGCGGCGGGAACCAGGGACTGCGACATGGCGTGGACGGATTCGCGCGGGTTGTTCGTCAGCGCGGTGCGCAGGTTGTCCAGTGCGTCGAAGCGTCCGCGCAGCCAGCCGGCCTGCACGTCCCAGAGGGTAGACAGCGTGGCGGTATCGCCGGGGAGATCTTCGGATTCGCCGCCTAGGAAGGCCGCCAACCTCACCCACGGATCGGTGTCAGCGTCTTCCTTGTTAGCTCCGAAGTAACCTTCGGCCTGCGCGACGGCGCTGTGCTGGCCCGCGGCGACGGGAGCGCGCAGGTAATTGAAACGGTCGCGGCCGAATAGCTGCACGCTCAACGGGCCGGCGCCTACGAGCTCGGCCGGTAGGGTGCCCTGGGCTAGAGTGCCCAGATCTAGGCCACCTGCTTCACTGGGCGTAGCCTGCAGCTCTACGAAGTATGCGGGTTGCCAGGGCGCGGTGATGGGCCAGACCCACGCGCCGGCGCCCGGCGCACCGAACTGCACCGGGGTCTCCTCGGATTCGTCCTCGCCGTGGATGAATAGGGCGTCCCCGTCGACGGAGGCGGTGTAGTCGAATCCGGGCACGATGCGGGCCAGGCGAACGCTTACGCGGCGGTCCTCGACGAACTCCAGCTCGATGGCTCCGGAGGTCAACGTGGCCAGGGACCCGGCGGCGCTGGCGAGATCTACGAACCAGGTGACCTCGTCTATCGTTTCCAGCTTCAGGGTGCGCACGGGCGAGCCGTGATGGTCGCGGATCACCACGCGGGCGTCATCCATCAAAGCCAGGTTCTCCGCCTTGGAGCCCATGCCCGGGCGGAAGCCGGGGCGCACGCGGAAGCGGGTCTGCGTGTCGATGGCACGGGCGGAGACTTCGATGGGGTCGGTGCGCCACATCGGATCCTCCCCCTGCATCGTCAGCTGGTAGCGAAGGCGGGAGGGCTTGACGATGACGGGCAGCGCGTCACCCGCCTCGGTCTGTACGACGGTGGTGCTAAAGCGGTCGGTGGGACCCAGCTTCTGGGGCGGGATCTTCTCGAAGGGCTTCTCCCCCGGCAGCAGGCGGACCGTCACGGGGCTTAGTCCCCCGGCCATCGGCAGGCGCGTTTGGGTGCTGGGCCCGCCGAATTCCATCTCCAGGGAAAGCCCCTCCACCAGGGCGTATTCGTGCCGGAAGGATTCATTGCGGGGGCCGCGCAGACGCACCAGGTACTCGCCCACCCACGGGCTATCCCACGCCTCGGGGTCGAAGACGTCGAACACGCCGCCCTCGGCGGGAACCTCCAGCGGTTCCTCGTCGGAGACGGCCTCGCCGGTCTCGCCGGGCCCCGCATAGGCGGAGACGGATAGGTACCAAATCTCGTCCGCGCCGGAGATCGTAGGCGGGAACTCCACCTGCAGGCTCTGGGAGTGGATCACCTTGCCCGAGGTGGTCTCCACGCCACCCACCACGTCGTCAGGCTCCACGAACTGGGCGCGCTGGCGCGGGTCCACGGCACGCACTCCGGCCATGGACGGGCTGCGCTCGCCCGGCTTGGCGATGTGCAGGCTCAGGGATTCGCTTAAGTCCAGCAGGCGGATGACCCAGCCGTTCCAGCTCTTCATCGGCTGTTCTTCCAGCACCGGGATGTCCGCCCCGGTCACCGGGTCCACGGCAGAAGTCTCGGCGGGAACCACCACGTACACCTGCTCGTGGTGCAGGGAAACCCGGTCGGTCAGATCCGTGCCGCGGATGGTGAACACCAGCACCGGATCCTCGGTATCCACCAGCGGCAGCTGCCAGTGCTGGCCGTCGTTGGCGTTGCGCACACTGACCTTGCGCAGCGGCTGGCGCACGGGAATGTCCAGAATCTCCGTCACGGCCCGGCCCGCGTTGTCCGCATGCATGGTGCGGAAGGCTGCGGGTTCGCCGTCGAAGTCCAGGCGCCAGCGCACCTCGGTGTGTACCTTCCCCTCGCTCTCCAGAGGCTGCGAGGGCAGGCGCAGAACCACGCGCTGGCGCAGCGTATCTAGCTGCAGGCGCGGCTGGTCTTCGCGGTGTGCCACGCCCACGCTGTGACGCCGATCCTGCGTGCCCACCGGCCTTTCCCGCAGCTCTTCAATCACATCCTCCAGGATGAGTGCGGGCAGCTCCACGGCGGGAAGCGTGTACTCCCAGGAGTCCGGGTGCGCGGCGGCGTGGGAGACGATCTCCACGATCGGGGCGATCAGCTTCACCGCCGCTTCCGGCAGGGTGGCACACAGTGGGCCGACCTGGCGCGGTTCGTCGGCCAGCTCAGCCACGACTGCCCGCGCAATATCGGCAGCTTCGGCCCCCTCCCCACTGACCCCACTGTCTTCGCTGTCCGCCCGGCGGTTATCCACCAGTTCGATCAGCTCCGGCACCCAGTCCGAGGCGATGCCCACGTGGGCAAACAGGCGCCCGAGCTCCCCGTCCGGCCCGCCGGATACCGCGTCCATGGGATCCAGCCCAGCGGCGGAGAGTAATTCCCCAAAGCGCCCCTCGATCAGCTGGGTACGTGTGGGCGTCGGCTCCAAACCAAGGCCGTACCAGTACTCGGCTGGCAGTTCCGAGACCTCATTGAACCGCGCGGCGCGGGAGAGCAACGTGGCGATCGTCAGCGCGGGGCAGGCCTGCAGCAAGGCCTCCTCCGTGGAACCGGCGGCGACTTGGCGGGCGATGAAGGTGCCGAAGAAGCGGCTGGTGCGCTCCAACTCGTCGCCGTTGATGTCTAGCTCTACGAAAAGTTCCACGTCGGCCAGCTTTCCGGCCAGAGCCGCCTCAGTGGACGAGGCCCACGGCAGGAGCGAATCCTGCATGTCGGAGATTGGGCTGGTGGTAGATGCTGCGCTGGCTGAAGTCTTCTCGCTGGAACTCACGCGACCATCCTACGTCACCGGTCAGGAGGTCTTCTCGGGAGCCATCCTCTGCGAGATCACCCTGGTCACGCCGTCACCGCGCATTGTCACGCCGTACAGCACATTGGCTACGTCCATGGTGGGCTTCTGGTGCGTAATGACGATCAGCTGGGAATCCTTCCGCAGCTCCTCGAACAGGGCAATCAGGCGCCGCAGATTCACGTCGTCCAGCGCGGCCTCGACCTCGTCCATCACGTAGAACGGGCTCGGGCGCGCCTTGAAGATCGCCACCAGCATCGCCAGCGCGGTCAGGGACTTCTCGCCACCGGACAGCAGCGACAGGCGCTTGACCTTCTTGCCCGGCGGGCGGGCCTCGACTTCGATGCCGGTGGTCAGCATGTCGTCCGGGTCGGTGAGCACCAGCCGGCCCGCGCCACCCGGGAACAGGGTGCTGAAGACCTGTGGGAAGGCGACCTCGACGTCCTGCCATGCCTCGGTGAATAGCTGCAGGATCGTGGCATCCACGTCCGCGATCACCTCGTGCAGGTCGTTGCGCGCCCGCTCCACGTCGTCCAGCTGCTGGGCTAGGAAGTTGTAGCGCTCCTCCAGCGCCTTGAACTCCTCGAGCGCCAGCGGGTTCACCTTGCCCAGGGAGTTCAGCGCCTTCTCGGTCTTCTTCAGCTCGGCCTTGGTGGCGGCCGCGTCGAAGTCTTCCGGCAGCTCTTCGGCCAGCAGCTGCTCGGCGGTGAGCCCCAGTTGTTCCATCGCCCCAGCCACGGCCTGCTCGATCTTGACCTGCGCCTGGGTGCGCGCCAGCTCGGCGGAGTGCGCGTTGTCGTTCATGCGCCCCAGATGAGCGGTCAGTGCGGAGACCTTGTCACGCTGCTGTGCCATCGTGGACTGCCATTGCTTGTGCGCCTGCTCGGTGTGCGAGCGGTTGGCTTCGGCGGTGGCCAGCGCGTCGGCGATGCGTTCGGCGATGCGCTGAGCCTGTTCGCGCACGCAGGTGGCCATTTCGCGGGCGGCTGCCCGGCGGGCCTGTTGCTGCTGGTGGTGCTTGCGCGCGGCCTCTTCTGCGCGGGCCTGTCGGCGCAGGTTCTCGGCCCGTCCGCGGGTGGATTGCGCGCGTTCCTCGGCGGTACGCTGCGCCAGGCGGGCCTCCATCTCCATGGCCTTGACCTGCGAGAGGTGCAGAGCGGCGGCATCGCGCTCTGCCGAGGAAGGCTCGGTCGTGTGCTCCTCGTCGTCCACGCGCGCCACGCGGTCGGCCAGCTCGTCGAGTTCCTCGGTGGCCTTCGCCAGGCGCTGTTCGGCGGATTGCTGTTCGGCGGTGCTGCGCTCGAGCTGGCGTTGCGCGGCTTCGCCCTGCTTCTGCAGTGCGCTCAGGCGCTTAGCCGCCGCGTCGCGCAGTGCCCGGTGTTCCTGCTCCGCCGCGCGCGCCGCAGCCGCCGCGGTACGCAGGTCGCTGGCCGCGTCGAGCGCTCCGGATAGTGCGGCCTGCAGGTCGTCTAGTTCCTTCTTTTTCTTTGTGACGCCCTCTGTCTCCGCCGCAATCTTATCCGCCAACTCGACAGGGGTGGTCCCGCCGGAACCGCTGGCGACCCACCCGGCGCCGTAGACGGAACCGTCCTTGGTCACCGCACGCAGGCGCGGGTCCGCGGCCACGACCTTCCGAGCCTCCGCGGCACTGCTCACGGCCACCACGTCCACCAGCAGAGCCGTCAGGGGGCGCAGCAGGTCTGCGGGTACGTCCATCAGGTCCAGCAGCCACTTGCCCGCGGAAACGTCCGTATCCAGGCGGAACGTCGCGCTCGTATCCCCCTCCGGGGCTCCCGGGTCCAGCAGCACCGCGCGGCCTTCGCGGGCATCGGTGAGGGCGGAGATGAGGGCGTCAGAAAGAGGGGCAACAATTCCCGAGCTCGCCGCATCGCCCAAAACGGCGGCCGCGGCGGCACCCCATCCGTCGTCAATGTGCAGCTGCTCGGCCAGGCGGCGGGTGACGATGCCCTCCTTGTCGGCGGCGCGGACAACCACCGCAGCGCCGTCGGTGGGTGTCAGGCGGTCCTGCCAGGCGGCAATGGTGGCCTCGGCGGTGGCGATGTCGCGCTCCAGCTGCAGTTGCTCGGCGCGCAACTGTTCGGCGCGCTCCTCCGCGCCGGCGGCCTCGCGGTCGGCCTGGGCGCGGGTTTCCTCCAGGTCGCCGCCGGAGGCTTCGGTCTCGCGCAGAGCCTCCTCCGCCTCGGTGATGTCCTCCATCAGGCCGTCGAGGGTTTCCTGCTGCTCGGCAGCATTTTCCTGCAGGCGCTCGACCTCCGCGGCGGCGTTGTCGCGCTGGGTGGCGGCGGCCTCGTGTTGGGCAAGCAGGCGCACCACGCCCTCGCGCCGGTCGGCAATAGCTCGGACCTGGGCGAAATGTTCTTGTTCGGCGGCGCGGGCGGCCTCCTCGGCCTCGGCTACCTGCTCGGCGATCGTCTCCAGCTTCTCAGCGGCGATCTCCACGTTCTCTTCCAGCTCGGCCTGCTCCTCGGCGGCGCGCTCGGCGCGTTCCAGCAGCTCTTGCGGGTCGGGGCCCGACCATTCGGCGACCTGAGCCTGATCCGCACGGTCGGTGGCGATACGCAGGGTGGCGGAGTTCTTCTCCTGCACTGCGGACAGCCGGTACCAGAGGTTTTTCGCCGCCTCGGCTTCCTCCAGGGCTGTGCGTAGTTCTTCCTCGGTGACGGCCAGAGTCTCGCTGTGTTCCTCCAGCTCCGCCTGCAGTTCAGCGCGCTGTTCGGCCAGCATTTCACTGCGCCGCGTCGAGTCGTTGAGCTCCTCGGATAGCTGCTTGACCTTGTGCGCAGCCAGCTGCACGCGCGTACTGCGGATGGTGGCCTGCACGGCGGAGGCCTTCTGCGCGGCCTCTGCCTGGCGCGCCAGCGGCCCGAGCTGTTTGCGCAGTTCGTCGGTCAGGTCGTGCAGGCGGTCGAGGTTGGCCTGCATGTTGACGAGCTTGCGTTGCGCCTTTTCTTTTCGACGCCGATGCTTCAGCACACCGGCGGCCTCTTCGATGAAGGCGCGGCGCTCCTCGGGGCGCGATTCCAGGATCTGCGATAGTCGGCCTTGCCCGACGATCACGTGCATTTCGCGGCCGATGCCGGAGTCACTCAGCAGCTCCTGGATATCCATCAGGCGAGCCTTGGCCCCGTTGATCTCGTATTCCGACGCGCCGTCGCGGAACATGCGGCGGGTGATGGAAACCTCGGAATATTCGATGGGCAGCTTGCCATCGGAATTGTCGATAGTCAGAGTGACTTCCGCGCGTCCCAGTGGCTTGCGGTCCCCCGTTCCGGCGAAGATGACGTCTTCCATCTTCCCGCCGCGTAGGGTCTTAGCGCCCTGCTCCCCCATGACCCAGGCCAAGGCATCCACAACATTGGATTTTCCGGAGCCATTCGGCCCCACCACGGCGCAGATGCCCGGCTCCAATTTCAGGGTCGTCGCGGACGCGAAGGACTTGAATCCTTTGAGCGTCAACGACTTTAAGTGCATTGCCTGATGCTATCAAAGCGATCCGGCGCTAAGCAGCTTCCTGCGCCCTAAACACCCAAGTGTTTTGCAACACGAAGTTGAGAACCGTAGCGACGGCCTGGGAAACGAACCACGACCAGAACAGTGCGTGTGGCAGATCTGCTCCCCAATGTCGCATCAGAGCATCTACGACAACTGCTGTTATGAAGCAAATGGTGTAAACCACCGCGGCACGAGCCTTCTCAGCTCCTGAACGATCCCCCTGGAACGTGAAAAAGCTGTTGAGGTAGTAGGCAACCGTGCTTCCCACAATGCAACTGCAAGCACGCGCGACGAAGCCAATGACTCCGAGATTGAGCAGCAGCGTCCTCGTCCCGAAGTCGAAGCACGCCCCGACCACGCCGACAAGCGTGAATGCGCCGATTTTTTTCGTGAAGCTCCCTAGCTCTACCACCGGGTTTGGTACCACCACTTACCGTCGTCGTGCTTCTTGCACTCACGCTTTACGTTAATCCAATGCAGGCCACGGTTTTCCCCCGAAGAGAGAATACACTTTCCGTGAGAGTCAAAAGGGCCCTTCCACTGCGCCGCCGCACTTGCGGTGCCTACCGAAGCTCCCCCTCTGCAACCAGGGTTAAGGTGACCAAAACACAATTTGCGAAACGCTTACTCATTTCACATTCCTTTCCTTTCGAAAACGTGGATCCCGCTCTTGAGCTCCAGTTGAGCGGGACATATTCACGCTACAAACAGAAAGTGAGGGAGATAACCCTTTTAACCAAAAGCATTAAATCATCTCAGCTTGGACTTATCACTGAGTCGAAATTGCCCGGCGCTGGCACTCCGGGTCCGTGCCATCCCAGCACTCGACGTTCTTCAACTCCGGCAGGTTGTCGCGGTGGAAGATCGGATCCATGCCAGCGGCCTTCTGCTGGGAGAAGTCCCGCAGCAGCTTGATAGCCACACCACCCAGCGGGA
>NZ_CALLDG010000210.1 GCF_937999985.1 uncultured Corynebacterium sp. | reverse complement strand
GTCAGCGCGTAGCCGTCCTCCCACTCAAGCGGCGGAAGCTGGTCCAGGGTGCCGGTCGCCACTGCGTTCAGCACCCCACCCAGCGGGGTCTTGAGCAGGCGCAGCACGGGCTGAGTCTCCGGGTCGCCGAAGCGGCAGTTGAACTCCACCACAGCCGGGCCTTCACTACCCCACGCCAGACCTGCGTACAGCAGGCCGTTGAAGGGCACGCCCTCGGCGACCATCTGCTTGGCCACCGGCTCCACGACCTCGGTCACAATGCGCTGCACGCCGTCTTCCGGCAGCCACGGCAGCGGGGTGTAGGCGCCCATGCCGCCGGTATTCGGGCCTTCGTCGTTGTCCCCCACTCGCTTGAAATCCTGCGCGGGCAGCAGCGGCACCACGGTCTCGCCATCCACCAGGCAGAACAGGGAAACCTCGGGGCCATCCAGGAAGCTTTCCAGAAGCACCGGGTTGCCGCCTGCGTGCACGGCATGGATGTGCTCCAAAGCCTCCGCGCGGTCGGCCGTGACCACGACCCCCTTGCCGCCGGCCAGTCCATCGTCCTTGACAACGTAAGTTGGGCCGAATTTGTCGAGGGTGGCGTCAATAAAAGAATCGCTAGATCCGACAGGGACAGCAACGGCATCGGCGGTACGGACCTGCGCCTTGGCCATGATGTCCTTCGCAAAGGCCTTCGAGCCCTCGATCTGTGCGGCGGCGGCCGACGGGCCGAATACGGCGAAGCCCGCCGCGCGCAGCTCGTCGGCAACCCCGGCGACCAGCGGGATCTCGGGGCCGATAACAACCAGGTCTGCCTCGGTCTCGCGGGCCAGGGCCACCGGATCGCCGTCCGGGTGCAGGGTGGCCACGGCCGTCATCCCGGCGTTACCCGGGCTGACGTGGACCTGTTCGACGGAGGGATCCAAGGACAGAGAATAAGCCAGTGCGTGCTCGCGGGCACCGCTGCCGATAACAAGAATGCGCATGGTTCCCCAGTCTAGCGAAGCCAACCCCCGCCACCAGATACGTTTAACGCGCTAACATCGGCAGCATGGCTACGGTATTCACGAAAATCCTGAACGGCGAGATCCCCGGTCGCATCGTCTACCGCGACGAAACCGCGGCGGCGTTTTTGACCATCGAACCCGCGGCTTACGGCCACACGCTGGTCGTGCCGATCGAGGAGGTCGATCGCTGGACCGATATGGATACAGCAACGTGGGCTCACTGTAACGAGGTCGCGCAGCTGGTGGGCAAGGCTATCGTCGAGGCTTTTGACGCCCCCCGTGCCGGCTACCTAATCGCTGGATTCGAGGTGCCACACGCCCACATCCACATTTTCCCGGCTTCCGACATGTCCGGCTATAGCCTGCAGAACGTGATGCGGATGGACGAGACGGATCCGGAGAAAATGGATGAGTCGGCAGCCAAGATCCGCCAAGCGCTGCAGGCTCAGGGTGTCGACGAGGCGAAGATCCCTTCCGCTTAAAGAATCCTTTTTCTTTCGTTTCATTGTCCTTTCGTTACATTGTCATTGCGGTGGATAACCAGTGGAAAACGACAACGACGACAACAACACCGAAAGCACTCACAACGCTGACGACGTGCTCGACCCAGAACTCGAACTAGAGGAACTAGCCGAGGTCGATCCCCCGGCGAGTGCAGCCGTGGCAGAGAACTTCGAGAATCCCGATAGCTTCGATAGCTACGACGGCTACGGCAACCATCGCAGTGGCTCGTCGGACGATGATTACGACCCCGCCAACGCGGGCGACGTCATCGGCCCCGACCCTGATATCCGCAGTTGGCTTAGCCGCCTAGGCAGCGGCATGGCCAGCAGTATTTCCATCACCGGTCGCTTCCTCTGGGACATCCCGGGGCGCATGACCCGCCCGCAGCTACCGCAGCTCCGCGGTGCCATCCCCGACCCACCACTGGGCGCCCGCCAAGTCTCCCCCGGTTACGCGGACGACCTCTGGCAGGCACGTCCCACCATCGACCGCCCGTACCCGGTAATCCTGATCCACGGGACGATCAGCTCGAAAAACGTGTGGCAGAACCTGGTTCTGCGCCTGCGGGACGACGACTTTGTGGTGTTCAGCCCAGACTATGGCGTGCACGGAACGCAGGATATTCCAACCTCCGCCCAGGACATCGGTGCCTACATCGAGCAGGTGCTGGCCGCCACGGGCGCGGAGGCGGTGGACATCGTGGGGCATTCCCAGGGTGGGCTGCTGGCCCGCTATTGGATTAACGAGCTCGGCGGCGAGGATTACGTCCACCACCTCATCACTCTCGGCGCTCCGCACCAGGGCACCACGCTCATGGGCATGTTGGGCGGCATGTTTACCACGGACATGAGCCAGCGCGTGGCGGCCGCCACCATTCGCCGGGTCTTCGGCGCGGCGGGCATGCAGCAGGTCATCGGTTCGCCACTGATGGAAACCCTGGCGGCCTCACCCGAAACCCGCAACCACATTCGCTACACCTGCTACGCCACCCGCAACGATGCCACCGTGGTGCCTCACGAAAATGCCTTCTTGGGTGACCGGCAGCCCACCATCCCCAGTGACCACACCACCTTCCAGCTCGAGGACGGCCATTCAAACGACACGGGTGAGGCCATCATCACGAATTACTTCCTCCAGGATCTGGGCGTATCCAAGTGCAAGCACGAGGAGCTGCCCACGAACCCGGACGTGCAGGACATCGTCCACTTGGCGCTCCTCGACGGCTTGGAGGAAGGCGATACGGAGGCCTAAGCACCCCCGCATGCCCCGCGGGATGCTATTCCACCTCGGGCGCTTCAGGCAACTGGATCCGGAAGCGCGTTCCCTTGCCTTCCTCGCTGTCCACGGAGACCGTGCCGCCGTGGACCTCCACCAGCCCCTTGACGATCGACAGCCCCAGCCCCGAGCCACCAGAAGCGCGGGAGCGCGAAACATCCGGGCGGTAGAACCTTTCAAATAGGTGTGGCACGTCTTCAGCCGGGATGCCCTGGCCGTTGTCCTCCACGTCCACGATCACGTTGCCGTCGTGCTTATCCAGGTGCAGCTTCACCTCGGCATCTTCGCCCGCGTGCCGCAACGCATTGGTCACCAGGTTGCCCAGCACCTGGTGCAGGCGGTTCACGTCACCGATGACGATCGGCACATCCCCGGTTTCATTGACGACCTGCACAATACGGTTCGGGAATCCCGCGCGGGCCGACTCCGCGGTTTCCAGCACCAGTTCCAGCATGTCCACGCGGTTCTTCGCCAGCGGTCGCCCCTCGTCCATGCGGACCAGCGCTAGGAGGTCTTCGACCAGCAGACTCATGCGGTCAGCCTCTTCAGAAATACGGTCGATGACCATGGAGGCGTCATCAGTAGCACCCGATTGGTACAGCTCCGCGTAGCCGCGCACCGACGTCAACGGCGTGCGCAGCTCGTGCGAAGCATCCCCGATGAAACGGCGCATCGATGCCTCGGAACGGCGCGCCTGTCTTTCCGAAGCGCCGATGGCGACGAACGCCGTTTGGATCTGCGCGAGCATCTTGTTGAGCGCCTGCGAAAGCCGCCCGACCTCTGTGTTGGGCCGCCAGTTCGGCACGCGCTGCCCGAGGTCGCCGTTCGAAATTTTTGACGCCGTCAGTTCCACCTCGTTCAGTGGACGCAAAGCGCGGCGCACCAGATACATCGATGCCAGGATGACGAACGCGACGACCGTCAGGCCGATGACTGCCTGCAACAGCACGAGGCGGGAAATAATGTGCTCTTCTTCGGCCAGAGGCAGGGCGACGATGGTGATGGTGCCGTCGTCATTGCGGAAACTGGTGGCGCGCCAGCTGATGTGCGTACCGGAGTCCTCGCGCGAACCGACGGTCACGGGCATGGTGGGCTGCCCCAGACCGCGGATCTCGGGGCGAGCCTTCAACGGGGAGTTGAAGTACTCATAGGAGACCTGGTCGTCGACCACCAGAATGTAGAAGTCGCTGGGTGGGCGGGTAACACCGGTGACGGGATTCGGCGGCTGCTGGAGGTTCAGTACACCGAAGCCTTCCAGCCCCAGAGCGGTGCTGTCGCTCCCGCTCCCGCTCGGCGCGCTCTGATCCTCGGAATTTCCGTCGGCGAGGCCGGACCGGTGAGCCCAACCGTTTGTCGCCTGATCCAGCTGCTCATCAACCCTTTGAATGAGGAAGCGCTGCAGGGTGGTCGTCACGGAAACACCGGAAACTGTTAGCCCCATGGCGACCAGCACCGCGATAACCACCACCAGGGAGATACGCAGCGGATAGTGAGACAGAAAATGCCCAGGATGGCCGGAGCGGACGGGGACGGCAGAGCCTACAGCAGGCGCCTCAGACACAGCGGCTTCAGCAGGCACAGCAGACTCAGGCGCGCCGGTGTTTTCAGCGTTGGACATAGGAATTGGTTTTAGGTGCGGGGCTTACGCAGGACATAGCCCACACCGCGGACGGTCTGGATGAGGTGTGGCTCTTCCTTGTCGATCTTGCGGCGCAGGTAGGAAACATAGGACTCAACGACGTTGCCGTCGCCGCCGAAATCGTAGTTCCACACGTGGTCCAGGATCTTCGCCTTGCTCAGCACAACCTCGGCGTTGACCAGCAGGTAGCGCAGCAGCTTGAACTCTGTGGGCGATAGGTCGACGACCTCGCCAGCCTTCGTGACCTCGTGCATGTCGTCATCCAAAGTGATGTCTTCGTAGGTGATCAGGCTGGATTCCTGCTCTTCCTCGGAGGACACACGGCGCAGGATCACGCGCAGTCGGGTAATGACCTCTTCCAGGCTGAACGGCTTAGTCACATAGTCGTCGGCGCCGATGGTCAGGCCGTGGATTCGGTCCTCCACACCATCCTTTGCAGTGAGGAAGAGCGCCGGGGCATCGTGGCCTGCGGCACGGAGCTTGTTGAGCAGGGTGAAGCCATCCATGCCGGGCATCATGACGTCCAGGATGAAGGCGTCCGGCTGGTAAGTTTCCGCTAGCGCCAGTGCGTCTTGGCCGTTGTCGGCCGTTTCCACATCAAACCCCTGAAATTTCAGGCTTACCTTAAGAAGGTCAGAAATATTGTCCTCGTCGTCGACGACGAGGACCTTCACCGGCTGGGTGTTAGGCATTGTCATGCACCTCATTGTGCTGCAGAGAATTAGCGTCTATCTGCATGATAGCTGGATGTTTGCTGTGAACCCTTCAGCGGCTTCCCACCACGACATACCAACGCGGAATACTCTCGGAACGCTCTTCCTGCCTTCCACGCGCCAACTACCGCGCCAACTTCATTGCCCTCGAATAAATAGCGGTTCTGGAAAGAATCTAGGAATTAACTCGTGATTCAGTGCACATACTCCCGGCGCAACCCATTAAGCTGTGCCCATGACGAAATCCAACTCTCGCTCTCTCCGCCGCCGTCTCGCCGCTGCCGGTGTCGCAACCATGATGGCTGCCTCCCTGGGCACCGGTGCCGCATCCGCCGCTCCTCTGGGCTCCTCCCAGCAGGACATCAACAACTTCGTTCTGGGCGCCCGCGATAACGTCCACAACAGCACCCGTGGTCTGCCAGAGCCCGCACGCGGCCAGATCAACCGTGCAGCCGACGATGCCGCTAACTTCTTCGCCCCAGGTGCCCTGGCTGCCCGCGAGCGCGCCAACAAGCCCGCCCCGCGCCCGGCTCCGAAGCACCGTCCCGCTCCGCGCAACACCCAGTGCCCGGCTCAGGCCCGCGGCTGCGTTAACCTGCGCAACCAGACGGCTTGGCTGCAGCGCGGCGGCAAGACCAGCTATGGCCCGGTGAAGATCTCCAGCGGCAAGCGCGGCTACGAGACCCCGAAGGGCTGGCACGTGATCACCCGCAAGGTGAAGGACGACTACTCCCGCACCTACGGCAACGCCCCGATGCCCTACTCCGTGTACTTCACCAACAACGGCCACGCCTTCCACCAGGGCGACCCGAACGTGATGTCCCACGGCTGCATCCACCTGGCTTCCCCGCACGCAGCGAACTTCTTCAACGCGCTGAAGGTCGGCGACCGGATCTACATCTACTAGGATTCAACAGCACTAGGGTTCACCAGCCGGTTCACCCCAACCCCCAGGGCAAGCGCCACACCGGAGCAGCTTCGCCCTGGGGGTTGCTTTCGCTACGCTTACTCCTATGACTTCTTACAAAGAAAACCCTGAACTGTTCACCTTCCGTCGCGCGGTCGAAGCCGACCGCCCATTCATCCACAAAATGAACGCTGAGACGGATACCTGGGGTGATCCGAACAGGGAGTACTCGGAGACCTTCGACGAGGACACCGTGTTCTACGTGGATGGCTGGACCGAGGGACAAGGTGGCGTCATCGTCGAAGAAAACGGTGAGCCCATCGGCGCAGCATGGCTACTCGACTCTACGGAAGAAAACCACGGCTACGGCTACGTATCCGCCGAATACCCGGAAGTGGCGATCGCCATGGCGCCCGGCAACACGGGCAAGGGACTAGGCACGAAACTGATGCAGGCGGTGCTGGACCAGGCGAAGGCCGACGGCAAGCCAGGCGTAAGCCTGTGCGTCGTTTTCGGCAACGACCGCGCGAAACACGTCTACGAGAAGGTCGGATACGTCGAAAAGGGCGTGGACGAGGCCGAACACGCGCACGTGATGCTGTACACGTTCGAGTAACGCAGGTTCAGGGAGTTAATCGACGTCGCCGTCGGACGGCTTTTGGTTCGCCGGTAAAGCAAGGCTGGCTAGATATTCTTCCGGGGTTTCGTAGAGTTCATCCCAACCCTCCTTGAGGATGCTGTGTGGCTGCCACATCATTCGAACTGAAATTGGCCCCCTCACAGGCCCCGTAGCATCCTCATCCCACTGTGGATTCAAGCCGTAGCTTTCCAGCTTATCGACGATGATCTGCGTCGCCGCGGTCACTTGACCCGAGAACGACCGGACGTAGAACTGGATCTCTACTTCCTGCAAATCAAAATCTTCCGCGATCTCAAAGGGGATGAGCGCCTCACCAACCTTTTCGTCATCACTGTCTATCGATCCCCAGTCATCGAAAACCCAGATGTCCACACCTTTGGTGCGCATTTCCAAAATGGAGCATTGCAGGCGATCGAAATCGGTGACTTTTCCTGCCCAGGCTTCTATTTCAGCTGTCAACGTCTGGACAACCTCGTCCAAAAAGTCCTTGGACAAGTCAAGGTAGTTTTCATGGTGAGTTGGTAGCTCTGCTAGGCGCTGTTTCCAGTCTTTAGGAACAGCCAAGAAAACCGGGAAGTTAACCAGAGAACCTACAAGTCCGTCGTAGCTTTCCGCGCCAGATACCAGTGCGGCTCGGAGCGAACGGATCAGTACCTGAGATTCCTTAGGAGTAAGCAGATCAGCGATTTTTTGTGGTGAGCGTGTGGGTTTCGGCATGTCAAAAGCATACCTTTGGAATTTGAGCCGGCGACGAGAATCGAACTCGCACTCTCAGCTTGGGAAGCTGATGTTCTACCACTAAACTACGCCGGCAGTTCCAGCACACGGATGCATCAACGCAACCTCTAGCGTGCTGTCGAATACTCTAGCACCAGGGGTTCGGCAGCCACGAAAGGCGGGCGAACTCCCTGGGCGCGAGGTGAGCTGGAGACGAGACTTGAACTCGCAACCTACGGTTTACAAGACCGTTGCGCTACCGATTGCGCCACTCCAGCACTGATCCACCCTTAAAAGCGAGTTTTAGCAACCGGCGACGGCCGGGAGCTCACCCGCAGGCGATGGACTTTCCAAGCCTAGCAAGCCGCACCTGCGAACAGTAAAACTTCCCCGCAGCACCCCATCCCACCTGGGGGAACAGGCTCTTGTGAAATCTCCCTAACCCCGATGTACGGTGTGGGAGTGTCTAGTTTCATGTCGAGGGCATTGAGGAAGAGCTCTGACCTGCTATTTTCCGGCAACAGGGCAACGATCGATGCTATCCGCTTAGCGCCGCCGCCATCCCCTTTGGCGCCGGTGGATCTTTCCGATCCCGTGAAGATCCACGCAGTAATGGACCTGGCCAGCCGCATCGGCGACCAGCTCCTCACCGCGGGCACCAGCAACTCGGATGCGAAGGCGCAGATCCGAAGCATTATGAGCGCGTACGGCCTGAACAATACGCACGTCGACATCACGTTGAACACGATCTACGTCTACTCGCGCTTCAACGAAAACACCCCGCCGACGAACATGTTCCGCGTGGTGCGGCAGCTGTCGACGGACTTCTCCCGCATTACTGAGGTCGACCGCCTCATCCGTTCAATCGTCGCGGGCGCCACCCCGCTGGAGATGGCGCAGAAGATCCTCTTCGACATTGAAACTTCCCTGCTGCCCTACCGCAACCGCTATGCGCTGGCCAGCTGGGGCGGGTTCGCCGCTGCCGTCGCCCTGCTTCTCGGCGGTGGTTGGGCCGTGGCGATTGTTGCTGGCATCACCACGATCTTCACCATGTTCGCCAACGCCTGGCTGGCCTCGAAGTCCCTGCCGCTGTTCTTCCAGAACGTCCTCGGCGGATTCGCGGCGGTGATCCCGGCGGCGGTGACGTATTCGATTGCGGATCGGATCGATTTCTATCTGCCGCCCTCGTTGATTATTGGTTCTTCCATTGTCGCCCTGCTCGCGGGGTTGACGCTGGTTCAGGCGCTGCAGGATGGCATAACGGGCGCCCCGGTCACCTCCGCTGCTCGTTTCTATGAGACGGTTCTGCAGACCGGCGGCATCATTACCGGCATTGCTGCCGGTATTCAAACAATGGCCGTCATGGGTATTACCCTGCCCCCGCTGGACACCACCCACACCTCGGGCGTGCTGGGTTCGGTGACCATTCAGATCATCTCTGGCGCTGTGGCCACGGCATTCTTCTGCAGCGCCTGCTTCTGCGAGCGGCGCGCCACGGTGGTTGCCAGCCTGACGGCTTTGATCGCCTCGCTGGCCCTGTTCAGCGTGACGAACGTACTCAACTGGCCCGGCACCTTCGGCAACGCTATGGCCGCCCTGGTCGTCGGCCTGGCCGGTGGTCTGCTTTCCCGTCGTTACATGATTCCCCCGCAGATCACTGCGGCCGCGGGTATCACCCCGTTCCTGCCCGGCCTGGCACTGTACCGGGGCATGAGCTCCGTCCTTAACGACCAGTTCGTAGTCGGTATGTCCAACCTGGGCCTCGCGCTGACAACCGCGACCGCGCTGGCTGCGGGTGTGGTGCTGGGCGAGTGGATCGCCCGCCGCATTCGCCGCCCCCGCATTCTGCACCGCTACCAGCAGTTGCGGCGCCCCCGCGTGGATCCTCGACGAACAAACCAGAACGAGCCCCGGATGGGCGCCGACGGACGGGTGCGCCAGCCTTTGCACTGGCGTAGGCGCCGCAGGAGCGCGTCGAAGAGTACGTGGCAGCTGGATAGCGAGATGCGCGCGGCAGAGGGCGAAGAACAGACCGAAGACCACCCGGCGGGCACGAGCGAACACTAAATCGCGTAAAATATTTAAAGTTGAGACTTTAAGTTCCGTACGTCGACTTTGTAGAAATGGGGTCAGGCTCGTGCCTCCGAAGGTCACCGACAACCGTTCCGCCAACAATGAATCCCTGCACGCGGTAGAAGCGGAAACCGCACAGGCAGCGCAGCGCATCGTCGCGACCTTCTCCGAGGACTTCCTCGACGCTGCAACGCTGATGTGCATGCTAGGCGTGGAGCCGGAAGGGCTGATCCACCGCCGCGTAGTTGCCGAGCTCGAGGAGGCGGAGCAGGAGGCCAAGAAGTCCACCCGCAAGACCACCAAGAAGTCCGCAAAGAAAACTGCCAAGAAGTCGACGAAGAAGACCACCAAAAAGGGCGCGAAGAAGACGACCAAGAAGGCCGCTAAGAAGTCTACGAAGAAGACCACCAAGAAAACCACTAAGAAGACGGCGAAGAAAGCTACCAAGGCTAGCGAGTAGCACGTAGCGAATAAACCGCCTAACTGCACCGACACGGGTGATACACATGCAGTCCGATTTTCTGGTTGTTGCCAATCGCCTTCCCGTCGACCGCAACGTGGATGGCTCCACCGGGGAGGTCACGTGGATTCCCTCCCCGGGTGGGCTGGTTACTGCGCTGAAGCCGGTGCTCGAATCCAACCGGGGCGCGTGGATCGGCTGGCCGGGGGCGACGGACGAGGTCGCGGCCGAGGATATGCCCGCGCCGGAGGATGCCGGCATCCAGATGGTTCCAGTGAACCTGGACGCACAGGATTTCGCGCAGTTCTACGAGGGTTTTTCCAATGCCACTCTGTGGCCTCTGTACCACGACCTGATCGTGCACCCCACCTACGATAAGCGCTGGTGGGAGCGCTACCAGCAGGTTAATCAGCGCTTTGCCCAGGCAGCGGCGGATACGGCCGCGCAGAATGCAACCGTCTGGGTGCAGGATTACCAGCTACACCTGGTTCCCGGGCAGCTGCGCGAACTACGCGACGATGTCTGCATAGGCTTCTTCCTGCACATCCCCTTCCCCGCTCCAGAGCTTTTCCGCCAGCTGCCGTGGCGCCGCCAGGTGCTGAACGGCACGCTGGGCGCGGACGTGGTGGGCTTTCACACCCAGGATTCCGCGCGGAATTTCATGGTGGCGCTGCGAGCCATGGATTATTCGGTGCAGATCGTGGACGATTCCGAGTCCGCGAACTTCCTGCGCGGCGCCCGCCTACCGGAGGAAGCGCAGATGGTCGGCACCGTCACGCTGGAATCTGGCCGCCAAGTCAAGGTGGGCGTGTTCCCCATTTCCATCGACTCCGCGAAGGTAAACGCGCAGGCCAATCAGCCGGATGTTCTGGCCCAGGCCAGCGACCTGCGAGCCCGGCTGGGCAACCCGAAGGTACTGATCGCGGGCGTGGATCGGCTGGACTACACCAAGGGCATCCAGCACCGGCTAGAGGCCATCGAGTTCCTCTTGGACTCCGGCCGCCTGGCCCCGGAAGACGTGGCTATGGTGCAGGTCGCCACCCCGTCGCGCGAGCGCCTGGATGATTATCGGCGCACCCGCCAGCAGGTGGAGGCCATCGTTTCCCGCATCAACGGCAACCACGGCAGCCTGGGGCGTTCGCTAATCCACTACATGCACTCCGGCCTGCCGTTCGAACAGATCGTGGCACTGTACACCGCGGCGGACGTCATGCTGATCACCCCGCTGAAGGATGGCATGAACCTGGTGGCCAAGGAGTACGTGGCCTGCCACTCGGACGGTTCCGGCGCGCTGGTGCTCTCGGAGTTCGCGGGCGCGGCGACCCAGCTGGTGCAGGCGTACCTGTGCAATCCGCACGACGTCGACTCGATCGCCGACGCGCTGCAGCTGGCCATCGAGGACGAGCCCGCGAATAAGATTCGCCGCATGCGCCAGATGTGGGAGCACCTGCAGGATCACGACGTCAACCGTTGGGCCGATGCGTTCTTGCAGCAGCTACGGGAGGTTGAATGATGCGCCGTGCCGCTACTTTCCTCGCTCTTGGTTTAAGCGCTGCAACCGTGGCTGGTCTTTCGGCTTGCTCCGATTCGGGAGCGCCGCTGGGCAACTCCCAGTGGCAGGTTTCGGCGATCTACGATTCGGAGGTGCGCGGCGGCCTACTGCCGGAAGCTCAGCAGGGCCGCAGTTACTTGATCTTCGGCAGGGAATCGCTGAACGGCGTCAGCGGCTGTGTCCACTTGACCGGAAACGTGGAGTGGAAGGACGAGTCCATACACATCACCAACTTCTCCTCCTCCCACATCGACGGCGCCCAGTGCCTGCCGGGCGACGAGGACACTGCCGATCGCCTGAAGTCCGTCCTCAACGACCAGGATCTCACCTACACCCGCCCTTCCGATAACACGCTGAAGCTGCAGCAGCCCGCGCCGGAGGACAAGCAAGATTGGCAGTCCGTCCCGGCGGTTGAGTTCATTAGCGGTCCGCGGGAGGACTAGGCGAATGGATGGTTCGTTACTGCCCTTTCTTTCTGACGCCGACCTCTCCGGCCTGGCCGCCTCTCCAGACTTGCTGGTAGCGATGGATTTCGACGGCACCCTGGCTCACTTTTCGGACGAGCCCACGGGCGTGCACGCCGTCCCCGGCGCGATGGAGGCTCTGAAGGGTCTGGCGGAACTGCCGAACACGGTGGCGATGGTGATTTCCGGGCGCAACTTGGAGCAGCTTGCGCATGCGACGATGCTGCCCGCGCACGGGCCTGTGCGCTTGGTCGGCAGCCACGGCGCAGAACCCGCCGACGGTGGCACGGCGAATTTGAGCCCGGAGCAGCAAGCCTGGCTGGGCGATCTGCGTTCCCACGCGGAGGGCATCGCCGCTGAGCACGAAGGCGCGTGGGTGGAGGTCAAACCCCTGGCGGTGGGACTGCACACCCGCCTGGTGTCGGATAAGGAACTGGCAGCGCAGCTGAATCAGCGCCTGGCGGACTTCGCTGCCACCAGCGAGCTTTCCCAGGTGACGTGGGGTAAGGACATTCTGGAGGTCGCGGTGGACAAGACCACCAAGGGCTCCTATATCGAGGGTTTCCGCCGCGCCTACGCACGTCAGCACGGCCGGGAGCTGCGGGTGCTGTTCGCGGGGGATGACACGACGGACGAGACGGTGCTCTCCACGCTGCGCTACTCCCCTGCCACCTCACCGGGCACCCCGCCGGCCACCGCGCCCGCCCCGGACGTCGGAATCCGCGTCGGCGGCGGGGAGACCTCCGCCACGCACCGCTTGGACACCCCGGAGGATGTCCGAGACTTCCTGCAGGATCTACTGCGGCGCCGCGACGGACGTTCCGCGGATTAGCTCAGTCTCCAGCAGCACGCTCGGCGCCGCTGCCCGGCGGGCGGGTTTGGCCGGGTTTTCACTCAACCTCTGTTCGATGAGCTCGGCAAGCATATTGCCGCTCTCCAGCCCCTTGTCTTTGCTGGGTTGGCGGACGGTTGTGATGTGGGCGTCAATAGCTTCGGGAATACCGTCGAAACCCGTAACAGAGAGCTGGTGCGGTACGCCGATCCCCTGCTCGGCTGCGTAACGCACCACCCCAAGGGCCTGCGAATCGGTGGTGCAGGCGACGGCGGTGAGCTCGGGATGGTTGGTCAACAGCTCCTGGGCGGCTTCGAAGGCGGTCTGGGGATTGTTGATGTGCCGCTCGACGATGGGGGTCCGCGAGATCCCGGCTTCCTCCAGCACGTCGAGGATTCCCAGCAGACGCGAGCGCTGTACGTGCATGTGGGCACCTTGGATGCGTTCGTTGCTCACCGGGCCGTTGTTGGGGGTGCGGTCCAGGCGGATGCACAGCACGCCAATGTGGCGGTGGCCTGCGTCGACGAGCTCGCGGATGGCAGGCTTGATGGCCTCGCGGTCATCGATCCCCACGAAGGGGTCACCTACTCCGGCGGGCTGGTCGCACACCACGGTCGGCAGCCCACGGTTGCGCACGGCGGCCAGGTACGGGTCGTCGACCGCCACGGAGTAGACGATGAATCCGTCCACGCTGGCCTGGTTCACTAGCTGTGCGGGGCGGTCGGCGGTGGGATTATCGTCCACACCCGCCGGGATGAGCAGCATGGAGGCGTCCATCGATCCGCAGCTCACCGACACACCGGAGACGAATTCCAGCGAGGCCTGGTCTTCGAACGCATAGGGCAGCTCTTCGGTCAGCAGCACGCCTATCGCCCCCGCCCGGCGCGTGCGCAGCGAGCGTGCCATAGGGTCCGGCCCGGGGTAGCCGACCTTCGCCGCGACGTGCAGGATCTTGTCGCGCAGCTCGGGCGAAAGTTGGTCCGGGCGGTTGTACGCATTGGACACCGTGGTGCGCGAAACGCCCAGTTCGGCCGCAATGGAGGCCAAGGTGCCGCGCCGTGCTGGTCTGTTCATTCTCTTAAGGGTAGTCGCCGGCCCTTCCTTCTTGGGGGTTGACGCCACCTTCTCCCGACTGCCGTGGAGTTCCGTAGTTGGTTCAACCTCATATTGATTCATATTGACGATCGTTTTCGTGACCACTAATCTCGGAAGAATGAAGAAAATGGTTGCCAATATCGCAGCAATGTTTAGCATCGCAACGTTGGCGTTGGGCGTAACCGCCTGCGCCGGCGGCTCCGAGGACCCCGCCGCCGACGGAGACAAGATCAAGCTCGTCGCCTCCACCTCCATCTGGGGAAGCATCGCGGAAGACATCACCGAGGGAAACGATGACGTCGAGGTGACCACCATCCTCAGCAGCAAGGACGACGACCCGCACGAGTACGAGGCCACTGCCCGTGACATCGCGGCGGTTAAGGACGCGGACATCGTGGTCGCCAACGGCGCGGGCTACGACAACTGGCTGACCGACAACGTGGAGGAGGGCACTCCGCTGGTTACGGCCCAGCCGCTGGCCGAGGCGCACCACCACGGCGACGAGGGACACGAGCACGGTGCGGAGGGGCACGACCACGGTCATGACCACGAGCACGGCGAAGATGCCGAGCACGATGAGCACGAGGGGCACGACCATGAGCATGGTGACGAGCACGATCACGAGGGGCACGACCACGGCGGAGCCAACCCCCACGTCTGGTTCGACCTGGACGTCGTCTCCGAGTTCGAGCAGAACCTTTCCGCCGAGCTGCACAAGCTGAACTCCGACATCCCGGAATCCAACGAGGACGTCACTAAGAAGACCGACGAGCTGAAGCAGCGCATCGAGAAGCTGAGCGGCAAGAACGTCATCCTCACCGAGTCCGTCGCCGCCGAGCTGGTGGACGATTCCGAGCTGAAGGACATCACCCCGGAGGGCTTTGCCCACTCGGTGAATAACGAGTCCGAGCCTTCCGCCGCAGATCTGGCGGCCACCCGCCAGCTGATCACGGACAAGAAGGCCGACATCCTCATCACCAACGAGCAGTCGGAAACCCCGGCTGCCGAACAGCTGACCGACGCAGCCAAGGAAGCTGGCATTAAGGTAGTAAACGTCAACGAAACCCCCGATGAGGGTCAGGATTACTTCGAGTACGCCGATGCCCTGATCAAGCAATTGGAGGATGCAACCAAGTAATGGTTCTCGCTCTCCGCGAAGCGGCAGTCGAACCCCTCTGGCGCGACCTCAACCTCGAGGTCGCGCCAGGGGAGTTTTTGGCTATCTTGGGGCCCAACGGAGTGGGAAAATCCACCCTGCTGAACGTCGCCCTCGGCACCCGCAGACTCAGTCGCGGCAGCGTCAAGGTGACGGACAAGCTGGGATACATCCCCCAGCAGAGGATGTTCGACCCGACCATTCCGCTACGCGCGAGAGATCTGGTTGGCCTCGCGCTCGCAGCGGGCGTCATAAAGAATAGGCGACCGAAGAAAGCCCAGATCGACGCAGCGCTGGAAGAAGTAGGCGCGACCGGCCTGGCCAATCGGCGGGTCGGCGAGCTATCCGGCGGGCAGCAACAGCTGATCCGGCAGGCGCAGGCGATGGCGCAGGATCCGGAGCTGCTGCTGTGCGACGAGCCGCTGCTTTCCCTGGACCTGCGCGCGCAGAAGAAGACCGTGGAACTGCTGGATCGCAGGCGGCGGGAGCACGACACGGCAATCGTGTTCGTCACCCACGGCATCAATCCGATTCTTAACGTGACCGACCGGGTGCTATACCTCGCCCCGCACGGCCACACGATCGGCACGGTGGACGAGGTAATGAACAGCGAGACGCTCTCCCGCCTGTACCAAACGGACGTGAAGGTAGTGAACGTAGACGGAAAGCTGGTGGTCGTATGAGTAGCCAATTTCAGACCGGCGACTGGTGGGAGGACACCCTCGCACTGCTTTCGGTGGACTTCGTGCAGAACGCGCTGCTGGCGGCGCTGCTACTGGGCATTGTCTCCGGCGCGATCGCTCCGCTGATCGTGATGCGGAAGATGAGCTTCGCCGCGCACTCCACCGGCGAGCTGGCGCTGATGGGCGCCGCCGCCGCGCTGCTGTTCGGCTTCAGCGTGAGCTGGGGCGCGCTGATCGGCGCGGTGCTTGCTGCCGTGGCACTGACCGCGCTGGGGCAAAGGGAGCAGGACGCCATCGTGGCGGTGATCTTGAGCTTCGGCATGGGCCTATCCGTGCTGTTTATTTACCTCTACCCAGGCAGGTCGTCCGCCGCGTTTAGCCTGCTGACGGGCCAGATTGTGGGCGTGAGCTCCGCCTCGCTGGGCATCCTGGCGGTGCTGGCAGTGCTGGTAGTGGTGACGATGGCACTTCTATGGCGGCCGCTGCTGTTCGCCACGGTGGATCCGGTGCTGGCCGCAGCCTCGGGTGTGAAGGTGCGCACGTTGGCGCTGGTGTTCGCCGCGCTGATCGGTGTGGTGGCCAGCCAGGGCGTGCAGATCGTCGGCGCCCTGCTGTTGATCGCGCTGCTGATCACGCCCGGCGCAGCAGCGGTGAAGGTGACCAGCAGCCCGGTATTGGCAGTGGTGCTGTCGGGCGTTTTCTCCGTGGTGTCGGCGGTCGGCGGGCTGGTGGCATCGCTGGCGCCGGGGCTGCCGGTTTCGGTGTTCGTGACTACCTTAAGCTTTGTGATCTACCTGATCTGCCGCGGGATCGCGTGGATGCGTTCCCGGAATGTGCAGGCGGATGCGGTGCGAGCGCGGGAGTATTCGGCTGCTGGCGAGTCGATCTCGAAGCAAACCAGCAACGAGGCCGCAGGCCACGCACACCACGCCTAGAGCAACCAGGCGGGTAAACCGCATAAAACATAAGCACCGCCCCCGGAAGAGGGACAAGGTCAGCGCGGCTCGTTAAGGTAGCACTTGTGATTACCGAGACGTCTGCGAACTCACAACCCGCAAACCCCTGGATCGTCCGCACCACTACCGGGCTGATCAAAGGCCACGCGGAAACCGGCGTGACCGCCTTCCGCGGAATCCCCTACGCCGAAAAGCCCACCGGGGAGCGCCGCTTCCGCCGGGCCGAACCCATCGCGCCGTGGGAGGGCGTGTTCAACGCCGCCACCTCCGGCGATGCGTGCTCGCAATACCGCCCGGCGCGCAAGTCCGCCGGCAACTGGGAGGGCACGGAGGATTGCCTCTGGCTGAACGTGGTCGTTCCCCGCCCGGCGGACTCACCTACCCCAGCCATCGACCCGGAAGCCGGCCGCCCGGTGGTGGTCTACTTCCACGGCGGGTCGAACATCCACGGCTCGGCGAACAAGCCCCTGCTTTCCGGCGAGTACTTCGCCCAGGCCATCGATTGTGTGTACGTGGCCGTGAACTACCGCGTGGGCATCTTTGGCCAGCTGGCTCTGGGCGAAGGCACGCATACACCGGAGGGCATGGATAGCAACGCGGGCCACTCCGACCTGCTGACGGCACTGCGTTGGATCCACGACAACGCCCGCGCTTTCGGCGGCGATCCCGACCGCGTAACCATCATGGGCGAATCCAGTGGTGGCTCCATGGTCACCGCACTGATGGCCACCCCGTCCGCGAAGGGTCTGTTCAGCGCGGCCATCGCGCAATCCCCCGCCCCGATGATCGTCCACACCCGCGCGAATGCGAGGTATTGGACGGACTTCGCCGCCCGCTGGCTGCACCGCATGCGCGCGGAAGAATCCCTGCCGATGGACCAGCGCACCCCGGTTCGCCAGGTCCCACCGGAGCTCAGCGACGAGGAGCTTGCAGCCGCCGCCGAAGACCTGCTTACCGCCGAGCACGCAATTCTGGGTCGCCTCTCGGACGAGATCGTGCGCTTCCACGCGGACAATCCGATCTCCAAGGCCGGCCCGTTTGCTCCGGTTATCGACGAGGACCTGCTGCCGGAGCACCCCCTTTCCCCCGGTGCGATGATGGATGTGCCAATGCTGATCGGCACGAACCGCAACGAGTACGACATGATGCACCTGGAGCCGAAGCGTAGCTCCATGCAGTACACGCGCACGCGCACGTTCGCCCACGCGATTTCCGGCGCCGATGCTCAGGCCGCCAACATCCTGGAGCAGCACTACGGTGGCCCGAAGTCCCGCAAGCTCAAGGGGCGTTTCTTCGGCGATGCGCTGTTCACCGGCCCCTCCTGGTACTTGGCGCAGAATCACCCGAGCGACCGGGCGTGGGTTTACCGACTGGATACCACTACCCCGTTCCTGCGCTATTCCGGCATGGGCGCGATGCACGCCCTGGATCTGCCGATCCTCTTCCAGCGCTATGACCAGGACAAGGGGCGCATTGCCGTGCTACTCGGTGGCCGTGACGAGATGCGCGCCACCACCGTCGCTATGCAGTCGCGGTGGAGGCAGTTCGTGCACTCTCACGACCCCGGTTTCGATCCCTATTCGCTGGGCTTCGCCACGCAGGTTTTTGACGCCCACTTCCCCACCGGCGAGGAAACCATCTACGACCCACAGCCCGAGCTACGCGAGGCTTGGGCGCAGGTTCAGTGGGATAAGCAGGAGGAAATGTTCGGCTAGCGCTGGAGCCGGCTACGGCTGAGACGAAGGGGCGTCACTTAGCAACGCGGCGCTGGCGGGCAAACTCGCTGAGCACCACGCCCGCAGCGACCGACGCATTGAGAGATTCCACCCACTTGGCCATGGGGATCGACATGATCGTGTCGCACGTCTCCGAAACCAGGCGGGACAGGCCCTTGCCCTCCGAGCCGACGACGATGACGGTCGGGGTGGTGCCGTCGTAGGTATCGAGGGTGTGGTCGCCGCCTGCGTCCAGGCCTACGACCTGGTAGCCGGCCTGCTGGAACTGCTTCAGGGAACGCACCATGTTGGTGGCCTTCGCTACCGGCAGGCGCGCGGCCGTGCCCGCGGAGGTGCGCCAAGCAACGGCGGTGACGGAGGCGCTGCGGCGCTCCGGGATGATCACGCCGTGGCCGCCGAACGCAGCGACGGAGCGGATGACTGCACCGAGGTTACGCGGGTCGGTGATGTTATCCAGCGCAACGACCAAGCCGGGCTGAGGCGCAGAGGCGGCCCGCTCGATCAGGTCCTCTACCTGCGTGTACTGGTAGGGCGGGATCTGCAGGCCAATGCCCTGGTGCATGCCGTTGCCGGTCATGCGGTCCAGCTCTGCGCGGGAAACCTCCAGCACGGAAATACCACGATCGGCACAGGTGTGGACGGCTTCGGCCAGGCGCTCGTCGTTCTTGGTGCCCTCCGCGACGTACAGCGCGGTGGCGGGAACCTTGGCGTGCAGGCACTCGATCACCGGATTGCGGCCGACCACCAGCTCCACCTGGTTGTCGTCCTTCGCGAAGCGGTCGTGCGCGCCGGATGCCCGGCGCTTGGCGGCCTGCTTGCGCTTGTATGCGGCGTGGTAGACGCGATCCTCCGCCTTCGGCGTGGCCCCCTTGCCCCGCAGGCTGCGGCGCCCCTGGCCACCGGAGCCCTTAGTTGCGCCCTTTTTGTTCTTCTTGCGCACGCCTCCGCTGCGCTGGGTGTTGCCCGCCACTGTGATTGCCCCTCTTACCTGGTCGACTACGTGCGTTTGTGTATGTTACTTCCCGGCACGCAAAACTGGAACCAGGCTCACGAGAACGTGGACAGCAAAGCACCCCACCTGCTGTGAATTTGTTGCTTCCATTACCAATCTTGCCGGCAGCAGCTGAAACGAGCAATAGTTCTTCGCAGATGGGGTGGTACGATGCTTTCCTTCTAGGCAGTGATGCCGAAGTTCTTCAAAACTCCTTGCCAATCCACGGGCCCGAAGGCCAGTGCCCCTACCCCAATCACTGCCACAATGGCGGCGATCACACCGGCCGCGATGCCAAGGGACGAGTTTTTGGAACTGCCGCTAGAAGAACCGGAGAATCCGCTTGCACTTCCCTGCAGTTCCTGCGGGGTTACATCTTCTATCTGCTTGCCATCGTCATAGTCCAGCAGCAGGTCAACGTCCGCGCCCTCCAGCTGCTCGCCCTCGTTGTAGCGGAGTAGAGATCTCTGCAATCCGATACCGGCCGTTGTGGGACGGTTCTGGGCAACGAGATCCTTACCCGGATCAATCGGGGCTTCCAGGGTGAAGGTCACGATTACTTCATCGTCGCCGCGCTTGTCTAGCTGTGTAGGATCGTTCGCCGTGTTACCGGAAAGGGAGTAGTCCCCAATAAGCGATACCGCCTGACCTGTGACATTCAACTTCAAGTCGAAGTAAGAGACATCCAAAGCTGGCCCGCCGTTCTTACCAAGACCTTTGTATGCGGTCACATGTGCGCTGCCGTCCAGGGCAATCGTGCCATTCCCCTGCGGGTCCAGCTTTGTTTCTTGGGTATTTACTGGGAACACAAACTGGTTTCCCTTAAACTCCGCGCCTCCATCGCCGATGACGGTTCCCCTGGCGATCGGCCCCTGCACATGCTTAAGGAAAGAGGTTTTGATCGGCCAGGCAAAAGCACCGGCTCCTAACACTGGGGCGGACACTTCCTCTGCCTGTGCTACAGGAACCGCCATGCCGCTTAACGCGACGGAACCGGCCAAGGCGCTGGCAACGAAGTGGCGGGAAGTGGACTTGGACAAGAAAGGTGGATTCACGCGCAGACTCCGTAAAGATCTGTGAACAGGGAAAAATTCATACCAAAAGCATCGATGGCTTCCTCAATCAATTCGGAACGCTGCTGTGCTGTGAGTGGCAGGCTATCGAGGCGCTGACGGTAGCTGGTTCGGTACGGAGGGATCTTGCCAATAGCGGAGAAGTCATAGAACTTCAATGCCTCAGGAGCGACATTGTAGAGGTCTGCTACACGCGCAGCGATAACCTGACCGCCGGAAATATCCCCGAGGTAGCGGACATAGTGATGAGCGATCACTCGTACAACGTCTTGTTCTCCGAAAGAGTCGAGGCGATCTACATACCGCCGGGTGGCGGGCAGTAGTTCAAGTTGTTCGCGCCAATCGGAGCCGAGGCAATACGTCAGATCGTGTTCCAACGCAGCGCAACGTTGCAGGCGCGGATCGGCAATAACCGACCCGATGGGAGTGCCGGAGACTCTTTCTACAGCGTTCTCTAGAGCGCTGTAGACAAACCAGAGTTGTCCCGAAAGCGCATACACCGCTTGAGCGTCAAGCTCGCCTTTGAAAAGGGTGCTCATGAACTCGGATCCTTCTGCGCGCCCGTGCGCCTCCGCAGTGGCATTGCGCAGTGCCTGAGAGATCGGCTCGGCTGTGTTAAAGCTTGTGTTTGAAAGTGTGGAGGTCGAAGCCATCACGTTATTCCTTTCGAAAGAGTTTCAAGATCCGCGTGGAATCTGGAATTTGTCGCTGAACGAGAAAAGGGAACTCGTTATTAGCGCAAGTTGTGGTGGCGTAGGAATTCATCAATCTTCTTGTGAATGCCATCGAGAGCGCCAGACACGTTGATCGCGTGGCCAATGATCGCCAACATGCCTAGGATTCCGACCGTGCCAAGAATGTAGTTCCACACCTTTCCAAACTTGCCCAGCGAACCTTGGCCTTGCCCCTGGTCGTCCGGGTTGCTCGGGTTATCCGGGTTGCTCGGGTTATCCGGGTTGTCCGGGTTATCCGGGTTATCCGGGTTGTCCGGGTTATCCGGGTTGTCCGGGCCGGAACCACCTTCATCATTCGGCTCCCCTGGCGATTCACATTTCTTCTCGGTGGTCAGAGAAACATTGATGTCATCCAGCTCTGGCTTGTAGTCCGCCGAGTAAATGCCCATGAATAGGACGTCTACGCCCTCCACAATGTTCTTGTCCCCATCCGTTCCTGGCTTAGGAACGTAGGTCATGCTGCTTGCATCCAGCGTGACAGTATCCCCGTTGACCTTCCAGTCTCCGTTGCCCTTCGAGAACACGTCCCTGCCGGAAACTTTGTTCTTTTCGATACGGTCCTCAGGCGTATATTGAGTCATGTGCTTGCCAGGCACGTAGTATCCCTCATAGCTGGCGCCGCCCTGAATACTAGCTCCCTCGGCTGTGATGTAAGGGGACTTGAAGTTCGAGTACAACGCGCCATGATGGCCTTCGAAAACGACATCGGACGGCTTGGTGCCGATCTCTGCCTTGGTTACGTTGCCCTCGGAATCGACCTCAATGCTAGATACACTTGGGTCTACCTGGAATTGGAATTGGAAGTCCTTGGACTTCTTGTTGGCAGGATCAGATTCCTTAACCTCACCCTTCGTCTCCCAGCTTCCCTTAGCGATATTCCCCAGAATGTAGCTGCGGAAGCTCTCCTTCAATC
>NZ_CALLDG010000209.1 GCF_937999985.1 uncultured Corynebacterium sp. | reverse complement strand
CGAACGAGTAGAAACATTACCCACCAATCCAGCCAATCACCAAATCGCCTGGTCAGTTGCGGTTTTTATAGCTGGAAAGTGGGCGTCAAAAAGAACAAAAGAGCTAGCGATCCAGCTGGATGCGCAGACCGCCCAGAATGCTCGACGAGGCGTTGTAGATCAGCGCGGCGACGGGCGCCAGAAGGGTGAAGAGCACGACCTCGAAAAGGCCAATGGCCACAACACCACCGAAGTACATGCCGGCGGACATGCCAGAGGAATCCGTCAGGTCACCAATCAACGAATCCAGACGATCCCACGTGCCCGCAGCGCCGAGGACGATGTAGATCAGCGCCATAGCCACAAACCACACCGCAAACAACGCCAGGTTGAAGATGAGGGCCATCTTCAGGGCACTGATCGGCTCGATGTACGTGATTGTGCGCTGCACGCCGCGCTTAGCCGGGTTGCCGGGCTTGTTGGGCTTGTTGTCGCGCTGGGCGGACTGAGCAGGCTGGGCAGGCTGGGTAGCCGCGTTGGTCTCGGGCGCTTTCTGGTCGGCGTTCACGGTAGCCTTCTGCCCGGTCTCCTCGGCAGCCTTATCACCAGTTTTCGCGGTGGTCTGGTTCTTCGCCGCAGCCTGATCTTGCACCGGCGCCTTGGCCTGCTCCGCCGGAGCGTTCTTAGCGTTCTCCGCCGTTGCCTTCGCGTTTTTGGCATTTTTCGCGTTCTTGGCGTTCTTGGCGTTCTTCGCGTTCGGCGGGGGCGTTTTGTGCGTCATCGCATCTCCGTACTTGTGCGTACTCTTCAGTACTCGTTCGTGCTTGGTTGTGCTTGGTTGTGCTCTTTTGTGCCTTTACGACAGTAGCCTAGCGGTATCGACCGCCAGGCTACTTCGGTTCAAGGCTTACCCTGCAGACCTACCCGGACTGCCCGGGGGTTACCCGGCCTATTCGGATTCCGTCTCCGCCTTCGCGGTGGCCTCGGCAGATTCCTCTGCATCTTCCTCCACGTTGCGATCCACGGCAACCAGCTCGTTGCCCTTTGCCAGGTCCACCAGGCGCACGCCCATGGTCGCGCGGCCGCTGTGGCGGATCTGGCTGACCTCGGTGCGAATCACGCCGCCGTTGGAGGTCATAGCCAGGATTTCGTCATCATCGTTGACCGTCAGCGCACCGATCAGCTTGCCGCGCTTCTTGTCATACTTAAACGCAACCACGCCCAGGCCGCCACGGCCCTTCGTCGGGTATTCCTCCATCGGCGTGCGCTTGCCGTAGCCACCAGAGGTCGCCACGAACAGGGAAGAATCCTCAGCCACGACCGTCAGCGCCAGCAACTGGTCCTCCTCGCGGAAGCGCATGCCCTTCACACCGGCGGTAGCGCGGCCCATCGGGCGCAGCGTCTCATCGTCAGCGGTGAAGCGCATGGCCTGGCCCTCCTCGGAAACCAGCAGCAGGTCATCCTCGGCGGTGCACAGCTGCGCACCAACCAGGCGATCGCCCTCGTTCAAGTTAATGGCAATCAGGCCGCCAGAACGGGCAGTGTCGTAGTCCGTCAGGCGGGACTTCTTCACCCGGCCGTGAGCGGTAGCCAGCACCAGGTACGGGGCATCCTCGTAGGATTGGATCTGGATGACCTGGGCGATCTGCTCGCCCGGCTGGAACTCCAGCAGGTTAGCCACGTGCTGGCCGCGAGCCGTACGGGTGGCCTCCGGCAGCTCGAAGGCGCGCAAGCGGTACACGCGGCCGAAGTTGGTGAAGAACAGGATCGTGTCGTGCGTCGAGCAGACGAAGAAGTGGCGCACCACGTCGTCCTGCTTCAACTCGGCACCGCGCACGCCCTTGCCACCGCGGCGCTGGCTACGGTAGCTATCCACCTTCGTGCGCTTCGCGTAGCCGGTGGAAGTGATGGTCACGACCACGTTCTCGCGGGCAATCAGGTCTTCCTCGGACACGTCGCCGGAAGCGGCGATGATCTGCGTGCGGCGCTCGTCGCCGTATTTATCCACGATCTCGGCCAGCTCGGTGCGGACGATGTCGCGCTGGCGCTGCGGGGATTCCAGGATCGCCTTCAGGTCGGCGATGGTCTCTTCCAGCTCCGCCAACTCGTCAATGATCTTCTGGCGCTCCATCGCGGCCAGGCGGCGTAGCTGCATAGCCAGAATGTGGTCGGCCTGCACCTCGTCGACATCCAGCAGGTCGATCAGGCCGGTGCGGGCCTCGTCCACCGTCGGGGAGCGACGGATAAGGGCGATGACCTCGTCCAGCATGTCCAGAGCCTTCACCAGGCCGCGCAGGATGTGGGCGCGCTTCTCGGCCTCGTCTAGGCGGAACTGGGTGCGGCGCACGATCACGTCGATCTGGTGGTCCACGTAGTGGCGCAGCATCTGGTCCAGGCGCAGGGTACGCGGCACGCCGTCCACGATGGACAGCATGTTGGAGCCGAAGCTGGTCTGCAGCTGGGAGTGCTTGTACAGGTTGTTCAGCACCACGCGCGGCACAGCGTCGCGCTTCAGAGTGATGACGATGCGCATGCCCACGCGGTCGGAGGACTCATCGTCAATCTTGGAGATGCCGGCGATCTTGCCGTCGCGGATCTGCTCCGCGATCGAGGCCACCAGGTTGTCCGGGTTCACCTGGTAGGGCAGCTCGGTGATGATGATGACCTGGCGGTTGCCCTCTTCCTCGATGCTGGTCACGCCACGCATGCGGATGGAGCCACGGCCGGTGCGGTAGGTGTCCTGGATACCCTTGTCGCCGACGATCAGCCCAGCGGTCGGGAAGTCCGGTCCCTTTACCCGCTCCATGCAGGCCTCCAGCGCGTCGGCCTCCTCAGCATCCGGGTTGTCGAGCAGCCAGTAAATGGCTTCCGCCAGCTCGTTCAGGTTGTGCGGCGGGATGTTCGTGGCCATGCCCACGGCAATGCCGCCGGAGCCGTTCATCAGCAGGTTCGGCACGCGGGACGGCAGCACTGTCGGCTCGGTGGTCTTGCCGTCGTAGTTGGGCTGGAACTCGACGGTGTTCTCGCGGATGTCGCGCACCATCTCCATCGCCAGGGGCGTCATGCGGCACTCGGTGTAACGCATGGCGGCCGCGCCGTCGTTACCGCGGGAACCGAAGTTGCCCTGGCCGTCGACTAGCGGATAGCGCATGGACCACGGCTGAGCCAGGCGCACAAGGGTGTCGTAGATCGCGATATCGCCGTGCGGGTGGTAGTTACCCATCGTGTCGGCGACGGGCTTTGCGGACTTCACGTAGCTGCGCTCGGGGCGGTAGCCGTTGTCGAACATCGCGTAGAGGATGCGTCGGTGCACGGGCTTCAGACCGTCACGGACTTCGGGCAGGGCGCGTCCGACGATCACGCTCATGGCGTAATCGATGTAGCTGGACTTCATTTCCTCCTGCAGATCGATCGGTGTGACTCGATCGAAGAGGTTGTCGCTACCGTTGTTGTCGTCGCTCACTGTTTTGAGAAGCCTTTCTGTTTAGCCTTCAGACCTATCCATTCTACCCTCTTGTTGCGGGTTTCCTGCGCTTTGGAGGCTTTGTGACGCCACCTTTCCCGCCCCGTTAGGTGAATTCGAGTTGTTGCACGGGTAAATAACCGCTGAACTCATGCAGATGCGCCCTCTTCGCCGTGCGAGGTCACAGAACCAGGAGTTAGATCAGAAGTGTTCAAACACTGACCCTATTGCAGCCATAGCCAACTAGTGGCTTTGACCGCTATCGCAAGAGGAAGCCCAAACAATGAACTCTCCCAAGCCCTTTACCGCCCTGCGCAAAGTAGCGTCGATGGCCGCCTCCAGCGCCCTGCTGGTCGCCGCAGCCACCGGCGGCATGGGTGTTGCCGCCGCCGACGACGCTCAGGCCAAGCCGAAGACTCCCATCGAGCACGTCGTCGTCATCTACAGCGAGAACATCTCCTTCGACCACTACTTCGCCACCTACCCCAAGGCCGCGAACAAGGACGGCGAGAAGCTGCAGTCTAACGACCAGGATGCGCCGAAGTTTAAGGCAAAGAAGGGCACCCCGAAGGTCAACAACCTGGCTAGCGAGGATCTGCTGGGTAAGAACAACCCCAACTCCGTCAAGCCTTTCCGCCTAGGTTCGGATCAGGCCGTCACCGTGGATCAGAACCACGAGTACTCCGCGCTGCAGGAGGCTTTTAACGGCGGCAAGATGGACAAGTTCCCGGAGACTGTCTCCACCGACGTGGATAAGGAAAACGAGGGTCTATACGCCCGCCCGGGTATGACCATGGGCTACTACGACGGCAACACCGTCACGGGTCTGTGGAACTACGCGCAGCACTACGCCATGAACGACAACAGCTACTCCACCATCTTCGGCCCGTCGACCCCCGGCGCGCTGAACCTGGTGGGCGCTACCGTCGCCGGCGCCACCATCCACGATCCGTCGAACGGCGAGCAGGTGAAGATCACACCGGGTGAGTCTAACGAGTTCGCCGGAGTATCTAAGGACGGCAAGACCGTCACCGTCGTGGGCGACCCGGATCCGCTGTACGATGACTGCTCCAACAGCTCCTCTTCCAAGACCGACGAGGTGGCTGCGCTGCACAACAAGAACATCGGCGACCAGCTGAATGAGAAGGACATCACCTGGGGCTGGTTCCAGGGTGGCTTCCGCCCGACGGAGAAGGCTACGGACGATTCCCGTGCTCGTTGTGGCGCTACCCACAAGACCCTGACCGGCCAGGAGAAGACAGACTACAACCCGCACCACCAGCCGTTCCAATACTTCGCATCCACCGCCAACCCGCACCACCTGGAGCCCAGCAGCCCGGACATGATCGGTAAGTCCGACCAGGCGAACCACCAGTACGACCTGCAGGATTTCGATACCGCCCTGGAGAACAACAACCTGCCGGCCGTGAGCTACCTGAAGGCCTCCAACTACCAGGACGGCCACGCGGGCTACTCCAACCCGCTGGACGAGCAGGCCTTCATGACCCACTACATCAACGAGATCCAGAACTCTGATCAGTGGGATTCCACCGCCATCGTCATCGCCTACGACGATTCCGACGGCTGGTACGACCACCGTGCCCCGAAGGTTCTGAATGGCTCCAACGACACGACCAAGCTGGAGGAAACCGGTAAGCCGATCGATTCCAAGATCTGCACCGACGCTGCCAAGAAGGTCGGCGTGGCCGACGACGCGGACGGCCAGTGTGGCCCGGGCACCCGCCAGCCCATGCTGGTTATTTCCCCGTACTCTAAGGTCAACCACGTGGATAACACCTACACCGAGCAGACCTCGGTGACGAAGTTCATCCAGGACAACTGGGAGCTGGGCCGCCTCAGCGAGCACAGCTTCGATAACCGCGCGGGCAAGCTGGACAACATGTTCGACTTCGACAATGCCAGCGCGGAGAAGCTGTTCCTCAACGAGACCGATGGCACCGTCGCCAAAGACTACGACTCCATCGAGCGGGTGGATGACAGCGACCGCGCGGGCGAGAAGCTGAAGGACGTCGCCGAGGGCATGAACGACCCGAAGGTCACGGAGAAGGACGTGCAGAACGCCGCAGCCTCTAACGGCAAGAACAACGCTGCGGGCGAGTCCAACGACTCCAACCACCTGGGCGCCTGGCTGGGCATGGGCGCGGTGGCCGTAATCGTGTTGGGCTTCCTCACCTGGATCTCCAACCGCAAGGGCGGATCCGAGAGCTAGAACTAATAGGCGCCATTATTAGCCACCATCGGTACCAGCCATGACCTCCCCTGAATCATCGGATCGACCCCGCCCGCGGCGGCAGCCCGCCCGGGTTGTCGCAGCCCTCGCCGTGGCCTCTGTCTCGGCGAGTGCATTGCTGCTATCCGGCTGCTCTAGCGAGAATAGCGACAACGGCACTGGCGGCAACGGCACAAACGCTGCCGATGGTTCCGGCGATACCGACGTTTACGCTGACGCCGACATTCACATCAAGAGCCGACGCGCCTGCCCCTCCCCCGGCGATCTGCGCGGCGACCTCAACCACATCCGAGTGACCAACACCGCGGACGCCTCCACCACGGTTTACGTCGCCGACCAGGAGGGTTTCGCCTACCAAACTCTAGAGCGCGTCGGCAGTTCCGCCACCCGCTCCTGGTCCGTGAAGCTGACCGACGGCACATACCACCTGACCTGCGTCTTCCAGGGTAAAAAGGCGATCTCTAGCGACGAGTTTAAGGTCACCGATTCTTCTCTTCGTGACGCCCCCAGGATGAAACCGATCACGGACAAAGAGGTCACGGACGTATCCATCGCCCACGCGCGTGCACAAAAACCCCAGGTGCGCGAGTGGATTTCCAAGGACGACGCGCTGTTGCGCGCCGTGCGTTCCGGCGACCGCGCAGCCGCCAAAGAAGCCTGGAAGACGGCTTACCTGGCCTACCGCAGGCTAGATGATTCCAACCACGAGTGGCCGGGGCCGGTGGATGACATCGCGGACTTCGGCACCAGTTCGAAGGCCAACGGCAATCAGGCCAAGGATCTTTCGGGCTACCACCGGCTGGAGTGGGGACTGTGGCACGGCGAGTCCATGGGCGATCTGCTCGACCCAGCCGAGAATCTGAACGAAAACGTCCACGAAGTGGCGGACGGCACCGAGCATTTTGCGATCTTCGCACCCAATTACGGCCTGCGAACACACGAGGTCACCGAGGAGGTCGAGCGCTTCGACCTCAAGAGCCATAACGACTTCGGCGCCCACATCACGGGCAGCGCGGTGCGGGCCGCACTCTACTCCACCCGCTCTACCCTCGATCCGCTGCGCGAACTGGTAGAAGACCGCGGGGCGGACCTGCGCGAACTCGACAAGCAGCTGGATCGAACGGACGCGGTAGCCAAGAAGATGGCCGCCAAATACGACGGAAAAAAGCCCTTCACCGCGTGGGAACAGGCCGATCAGCGAGAGCTGGGAGCGGCCATTGGGAAGCTGAACGAGCTGCTTGCCCCGCTGGCGACGATGACTGTGATCAGGAGGATGTAGTGAACTGTCCTTTTCATTCCCGTGCCACCGCAGATGACCACGGCGAGCAGGAGAACCGCCCCGCAGGCGCCCGGGTTTCGAGGCGCACCATGCTCGGCGGAATGCTGGGGCTGGCTGGAGTGGGTGGCGTCACGACCCTTGCAAAAACCGGCGCCACCGCCGAAGAAAACGACGGCAGCGACGAGCTACCCGACTATCCATTTGAGGGCAAACACCAGCAGGGCGTGATTACGCCACCGCAAAAAGAACTAATCATCTGTGGTTTGGACGTGCTGGTTGAAAAGCGCGAGGAGCTAAAGGAGTTGCTGCAGACAATCACCGAACGAGCGCGCGTGCTGACCACCGGGGGTCCGGCCGCTCCTGATGGGATTGCGTATCCGGCAACGGATTCCGGGGAGCTGGGCGAGGACGTGCCGGTGGACGGGCTGACGATCACGCTAGGGGCGGGCGCAACGCTGTTCGACGATCGCTTCGGGTTGAAGGCCAAGAAGCCAAAGCACCTCAAGACCATGAAGGCCTTCTCGGATGATTCGCTAGATCCCGCGCAGTGCCACGGCGACCTGGTGCTACAGATCTGCGCGCACAACCGGGATACGGCGATGCACGCACTGCGCGACATTCTGCGGCACACGCGCGGGGCGATGGCGGTGCGGTGGCGCCAATCCGGTTACCAGAACCCGCCCCGGCCGAGTGGCACACAGCGCAACCACCTGGGATTTAAGGATGGAATCGTTAATCCCAC
>NZ_CALLDG010000208.1 GCF_937999985.1 uncultured Corynebacterium sp. | reverse complement strand
AGCGATGTAGTTCAGGGAAGTGATGTCCGTCAGTGCGTCGCGGAAGCCCGTGCCCGCGATGGTGCCCACGCCGGCCAGGAAGATGGCCAGGCCCAGACTGCTGAGGGCCTTGTTGGCGTGATAGGGGATTTGCCAGCCTATGGGGCCGGTACGGGCGAGTGCTCCGAAGATGAGGCCCATGACGATGGGGCCGCCACCGAAGCCCAGGTTGAGCGTGGTGCCGCCGGGAAGGGGGATGGGGATCGCACCGATGAGCAGGCCAATGGCCAGGCCTAGGGTGAAGGGCAGCAGGTTCACGTCCGCCAGGGAGCGTTCGGAATCGCCCAGGAACTGAGAGACCTCGTCGATGCGGTGCTTCGGGGTGACCACTCGCACGCGGTCGGAATAGTGCAGCACGTCGTCCGGGCCGGGCACTAGGTCTTCGTCGCCGCGGCGGATGCGGGCGATGATGAAGCCGTGGCTGATCGGGTCGATGTCCTTGATGCTGCGCCCGGCGATGCTCGGGTTAGAAACGGTAATGCGGCGGTAGCCGATGTAGGAGCTATCCACGTCGATGTCGATCTGCTCGCCCAGTGCGGCCGTGGCCTTGTCCAGGGAGTTCGGCGTGCCGGTGATCACCACGATCATGCCGGGGTACACCTCCGCATCCGGGTAGGCCAGCTTGTGATCCTTTTCCTGGACGTCCTCGGTGGCGTGGTGGGGGCGGACCAAGCGGGTGACGATGATCTTCGCATCCGCGATGGTTCGCAGGTCGCGTACGCATCCTTCTATGCCCTCCCGCAGACGCACGCCGCGGTGCTCCAGAGGCGCGTGCAGCACGCCCTCGTCGATCGCGTCCTGGCGGTGGTCGACCTTCAAGAGCTTGGTTCCAATGGCGGCCACGGCAATGGCTCCAAGCACACCGCCGGGGTAGGCCAGGGAGTAGCCGACGACGGGGTCGGCAGCGAGCTCCGGGTGGGTGCCTTCCAGCATGTCCACGACGGCCGCCATACCGGGGGTGGACGTCAACGCGGCGGCAAAGGAACCGGTGGCCGTGGCGGCCTCGACTCCGAAGAGCGGCACCAGCAACCACGTCATGCCCATTAGACCGACGAGTAGAACCACGACGAAGAGGAGCATGCGCCAGCCGCGCTCGCGGAAGTCGGCGAAGAAGGCGTGCCCGGCTGTCAGGCCGATGGCGTAGACGAAGACTGCCAGGCCGAATTGGAAAATAATAGGGGGCAGCTGGATATTGGGGTCCGCCGTGGAGAAGGCAATGGCGACGAAGAGAATCGCCGCGGTGCCGAGCGACATGCCGCCGAGGCGGATCTTGCCGATGGCGAAACCGAGGGCAAGGATAATGACTAGGGCGATCAGCGGGTTTTCAGCAAGGAATGCCAGCATGCTCTTGATCCTATAGAGAAATCCCCGCTCACACGAGGTGAGCGGGGACCCAAGAGAAACCTCAGATTAGGACTTTCTGAGTAGCCGGTTTTTACTTGCCGGAGATCAGGTCGCCCAGGCCAGCGAGAGCGCCGCCGATCAGGCTAACCAGACCCTGGAAGAAGTTTGCAATCAGTTCAATCATGGGAGTGATCCTTTCAGTGTGTAGTGTCGGGCGCTAGGGAATTTTGTGGGTTTGTTAGCGCCTTCACACTGACAATCGTTTGGGATCTCTAAGCGTTACGCCCTGAATACTATTTTCTTGAAAAAAGTGTGAAAGTCATTCTTTTTCGCAGGTGAGAGCCAGAAAAAAATTTTCCCTACGCTAGGGTACATGGCACGAATCACTCTCTCGGACCTTTTCTCCCGTACCAAGAGCCTCGACGGCGCGGGCTACGGCGCCTACAAGAAGCTGAAAGGCGCCTATAGTGAACCGGATCTGACGGTTTCCATCGACCGCGTGCAGGCCGATCCTTACGCCAGCCCCTCCAAGGTGCGGCTCATCCTTCCCATGAAGGCTGCGGGCATCCCACAGCACCTCGTTGACGATGCCACCGGCAGGGTAGCGGTAGCCGACTTCCTGGCGCGGCGGATTCAAGCCGACTCCCACCGCTCGCGCAACGTCCACATCGGTGACATCGGTCAGCAGGTCCTCGAACGTACTCACGTGCTGGTCACCCCTGATCGCGTGGAGGCCCGCCTGCTCGTAGGCCTTCCGGCCAAAGGCCGCCGTATCCTGGGCCGCCAGGCCGCACACCTGCTGGCCGATGACTTGCCGCAGCTCGCCGACGACTGCCTGCGCCACGATCGTTTCGCTCCCGCCGATGTGCGGGCCCTCGAGGAGCACGTGGCACTCCTGCGCGACCAGGAAGCCCTTCGCGCCCAGCTGAAACCTCGCAAGCTCGTCGCCTTCGTCGGCAACGGCGCGATCCTCCCGCGTGCTGCGGGGGACAGCGACCGCCCACTCGCCGCTAACCAGGCCACGGCCTTCGAATCCCCGGAGTCGCTTTCCCAAACCTTCGAGCTCCCCAGCGGCCGCACCGTCACGGGCATGGGCATCCCGGAGGGCCTCACCGTCATCGTCGGCGGCGGTTACCACGGCAAATCCACGCTGCTGCGCGCCCTGGAACGCGGCATCTACCCCCATATCTCCGGCGATGGCCGCGAGTGGGTGATCTCCCGCGCCGACGTTGCCAGCGTCCGCGCCGAGGATGGCCGCCCCATCACCGGTGACGACATTTCGCCGTTCATCACCAACCTGCCCACTGGTGCCGACACGCGCCACTTCACCACCACGAACGCCTCGGGTTCCACCTCCCAGGCCGCCAATGTCGTCGAAGCGCACGCCGCCGGCGCCTCCGCGCTGCTCATCGACGAGGACACTTCGGCTACGAACTTCATGATCCGCGACCGGCTCATGCAGCGCCTCGTACCGAACAACAAGGAGCCCATCACCCCGTTTGTGCAGCGCGTTCGTTCTTTATATGACGCCACCTCGGTCTCCACCGTCCTTATCGCTGGTGGCTCGGGTGCCTATCTGCGGCTGGCCGATACGGTCATTGCGATGGATGCCTACCGTCCCAGCGAGGTGACCGCGCGTGCCCACGACATCGCGCGGGAGGGGGAGGCCGCGGTAAACGCAGAAGGTACGGAGGAAGCGGGGGAGTTCCAACACATTACTGCCGAGCGTGTCTTGGCGCGCGGGACTCTTTCCTCCCGCAAACCCCCGAAGCCGCGCGGGCTATCCACTATCAGTGTGGATCGTTCGGACATTGATCTGAGCGCCGTAGGCCAGCTAGTTGCGCCATCCCAGACGGCGGCGATAGCGGCGGCGCTGGCGTGGTTGTCCAAGAACGCCGATGGCCAGACCCCGATGGTGGATCTGGTTGCTCGCCTGGAGCGGCAGATCACGGAGAAGGGTCTGGCCGTGCTGGCGCTGGGGC
>NZ_CALLDG010000207.1 GCF_937999985.1 uncultured Corynebacterium sp. | reverse complement strand
TCAGGGAGTGCTTGTTGGCGTTGTAGTAGTCGGTGACTTCCTTCGGCACGGAGAAGCCGCGCTCCTCAATGCGCTTGACCAGTGCATCGTAGAACTTGTCTACAGCCAGAGCGTTGGAGTTGCGGGACAGGTCGCGGACGGCCTGCTGCACAACCGGAGCCGGAGCGGCCGGCTTTGCCTTCGGCTTAGCTGCAACGTTGCGCGGGGTCGGCTTGGAGTTCAGGCCCAGCTTGGCGGAGCAGGCCGGCCATGCGCCCCAGCCCTGGCCAGCCAGAACGCGCTCTGCAACGGCGATCTGCTGCTCGCGGGTTGCCTGGTATGCGTACGGTGCGTACTGCTTGCCGCCGTAGCCAGCCCAGGTGGACGGGCTGAACTGCAGGCCACCGTGGTAGCCGTTGCCGGTGTTGATGGACCAGTTGCCGCCGGACTCGCATTTTGCCAGGCGATCCCAGTCGGAATCCGGAGCTGCGGAAGCAGTCGGAGCCAGCAGTGCAGAGGTTGCTGCAACTGCAACGCCTGCGACGGACAGACGGGCTGCGGTGGTGAAAGAGCTGGTCTTTGCGTGACGTGCCATTTTTGCTGAGTTTCCCTTCGGGCGCCTTGTCGTAGTTGTGGCGCCTTTTGTTTCGTTATCTCTCGAAGATCGCTGAGCTGTCTTGGATCTCTTGGATCTCTTAAGTCTTTTAAGTCCTTAAGTCCTTTAAGTTCAGTGAGTCCAGCGATCTCTTGCTTTTGTGACGTCGAGCCGTTTGCTCGTTCGCCATAAGGTCATGGGCTACCGTACTGGTTTGTCACGTTTGTGTCACGTTTTTTGCAAGATTCGAAACTTATGCAACGTTAAGGCAGGCTTTCGAAACGCTCATTGACCAGGAGTTTATAGGAATGAATCCATTTCGTTACGATTTTGTAATGTGGTCAAGATCACAATCTTCATGTAACGCCTGTGGCTGATGTGATTAGCGAGTGGGATTTGCTCTACCCTTGCATTCTCGCTAACCTAGGTCATTCTATTGACATCAAGGAATAGGGTGATCCCATGCCAACCGGAAAAGTGAAGTGGTACGACGCAGACCGCGGCTACGGCTTCGTCAGCAACCCTGGGGATGAGGACGTCTACGTCGGTTCCCAGGTGCTGCCCGACGGCGTCACCGAACTGGTCAAGGGGCAGCGCATCGAGTACGAGTTCATCGCTGGCCGCCGTGGACCGCAGGTTCACACCATGACGGTGCTGGACAACGGCCCCCGCCGTGCACAGCACAAGTACAACCCCGAGCAACTCCACCAGATGGTGCAGGATACGATCACACTGCTAGATAGCAGTGTGCTGCCGGTGCTGCAGTCCGGTCGCCGCCCAGAGCGCAAGGAGGCCCGCCAGGTGGCGGAGATCCTGCGCACCATCGCGCGCGAGCTCGACAACTAGCGGTCGCCCCCGCACTTCATTAAGACAAACCCCCTCGCACCCCTCTAAAGACAGGGAGCTCCCCCTTAAACAAAGGGAGCTACTGGGCGATCTCGATCGACCAGATGGTTGCGTAGGGGGTTTGCTCGTCGTTGTCGTCCAAGCCGACCAACATAGAGTGCAGCTCCAAGACCTTTAGCTGAGGGGTGCTGCCATCATCGGCCTTCATGGAAGCCTCAAGGTTCAGCGTGACTTCTTCACGCTCGTAGCCCTTGTAGTAGTTGTCCTGGTTTGCGCCCGGCTCGTCGAAGATCTGCAGCAGAGACCAGTCGTGGTCGTACACATCCTCCGGCAGCTTGAGCGTTACCTTTTCGGCGTCCCCTACCTGCAACTTGTAGGGCTCAGAGGGCTTGCAGTCCGGATCGTCCAACTGGCAGACGGAGTAAGGGGCGATCTCGTGCTCCTCGCCATCAACCACGGCGATGATGCGTTGATCCTGCGGCAGCGTTTCGATCTTCCCGTCCTGCCATCGGTTGTAAAGCAGCACGCCGCCGATGACCACCACCACGAGGGCGACGATGGCCCCCATCGTCATCAGCTGCTTGCGCTGGGCACGCTTGCGCTGCTGCTTTTTGGAAAGCTTCGGCGCGGGCTTGGCGGAAGGCTTCGGACTGGTTTTCTCTTGCTCGCTCACGCCTCCCGATCCTAATTCACTGACCGGACAAGCCCTAACCCCTAGCTACCCTCCGAGCCCTCGTTAGATACTTTTAGCCCTGCGGCTCCTTAAAGCGCACCTCGTACATCTCGCCCCACAGCTTGCCGGTCAGGTAGAAGCGCCGGTCGTCTGGAGAGCTGCCCGGCACGACCGCGATGCCATTCAGCACGTCCGCGCCGTCTCGCTGTGCCGCGGGGAACAGCCCAGCCGTATCCACAACATGCGTGACCTTCCCGTCCTCCGGGTCAATCTCCAGGATCGTATCGGTCTGCCACACGTTGGCCCACACCTTTCCGTCGGCGGTGCACTCCAGCTCGTTGAGCTGGTCGGTGCCCTCCACCTCAACGGAGCCGGTCTTTGCGAAGGTCTCAGGGTCGCGGAAAGTCAGCGTTCCCGTGCCGTCGCTCATTACCAGTCGATCTTGCTGCGCACACAGCCCCCAGCCCTCGGTCTCGTAATCGGCCCGGTCTATTTCCTCGAGCGTACGGGCATCGCGCTTGATCGCGGTGTGTTCCTTCCACGTCAGTTGCCACGCCGTATCGCCGTGAATCGCCACGCCCTCGCCGAACAGGTCCTTACTTAGGTTTTGTTCGTCCGTCTTTTCGCCTTTCAAGTCCGTGTAGTAGATCTGCGATTCGCCGTACAGGCCCGTGCCGACCAGCAGCCGCCCATCGTCGGCCGTCTCTAGCCCCTGGGTAAACGCACTCTCGTCCCACGGGTGTACCTCATCCACCGTGACCTCGAGCATCGGCGCATCGCCGTACTCTTTCGCTGTTGTTCCTGGTTTTACTGGTGACGCCCCGTCGTCCGCACCACACGCCGATAACGCACACGCCACAGCCGCAGCTCCGACAGCTGCGAACACCTGGGAAGTAACCCGCCCCTTTCGAGGCTGGGGGAGGGATGCGTGAGGGTGGCGTCGATAAGAGAACATGCAACCATCATGCATCACAGTGAGTGGGTGGCAGGCATAATGGTTCAGGTGAGTAAGAAGAAAAAGGCAGATCCGATTCTTTTTTCGGCGGAGGCTAAGGAAACAGCCCGTGCCGCGGTGGAAGAGGTAGGCGGCGACGAGGTGGGGAAGGCCCTCGGCATCGCAACGGACGGCGAGGGTTTGGGGATCTACCGCTACGCCAGCCAAGTGCCCGGATACCGCGGCTGGGAGTGGGTCGTGGTGTTGGTGACGGTGCCTGGCAGTGGGGTGCTCACCATCAACGAGGTCAGTCTGCAGGCCGGTAAGCATGCTTCGCTGGCCCCGGAGTGGGTGCCCTACGAGGATCGTGTGCAGCCGGGTGACTTAGGCCCTGGCGATACGCTCCCGCCGCGCCGTGACGACGAGCGACTGACCGCGTGGGCCAAGCTGCAGGACGGTGATGGCTTCCTGCGAAACCCGCAGGCGGGTAACACACTTTCGCACGAGGGGTTGCGCCAAGCCCGCAAGCGCTGGCGGGAAGGGAAATACGGACCGCGCTCCGAGTTTGCGAAGAAGGCTGACCTGAAGTGTGAAACTTGCGCGTTCTACCTGCCCATCGACGACGTGGAGAACGGTGTGGGCGTTTGCGCGAACGAATACTCCGCCGACGGGCGCGTGGTGCAGCGGGATTATGGCTGCGGGGCGCACTCGGCGACGGTGGAGGAATCCATTGGTGAGGAGCTCGGGGAGGGCACCAATAATTACGGCGTGTACGTCGACGAGGGGTTCTCGCGCTTCGAATAAAAAGGGCGCCAGTGCTGGGCCCCTTGGGATGCCCCGAACGGGTACCTAATAGTTGCATAAATGCCCTGCGGGGTGGTTACTTATACCTTGACGTTTCAAATTGTGGTGGCTGCCTACGGTTCTGCTGAGGGGTAGCTTCCGCGCTCGGACCGAATCGGTAGGGGAGAATTCCGCATGGCAGATGCACAGGCCGCCAAGGCCGCAGAGACAAAAACTGGGGAACCGCAGGATCGTGGCTTCCTAGACCGCTTTTTCCACATCTCGGAGCGCCACTCGACGGTGGGCACCGAGGTCCGCGGTGGTGTGGTCACGTTCTTCGCGATGGCTTACATCATCATCCTGAACCCGTTGATCCTGGGCACCAGCGCGGACATCAACGGCGACGAGCTGGGCACCGCCCGCGTGGCCGCGGTTACCGCCCTGGCGGCCGGTGTCATGACCATCGCATTCGGCATCATCGCCCGCTATCCCTTCGGCATCGCCGCTGGTCTGGGCATTAACACCCTGGTGGCGGTCACCTTCGTCGGTACAGAAGGGCTGACCTGGCCGGAGGCCATGGGCCTGGTGGTCATCGACGGTGTTCTCATCGTGCTGCTGGCCATCACGGGCTTCCGCGAGGCCGTGTTTAACTCCATCCCCAGCTCGCTGAAAGCATCCATCGGCGTGGGCATTGGCCTGTTCATTGCGATGATCGGCTTGGTGGACTCCGGCTTCGTTCGCCGCATTCCGGATGCCGCGGGCACGACCGTCCCGGTTGGTCTGGGCATCAACGGCTCCATTGCTTCCTGGCCCACGTTCGTCTTCATTATCGGCCTGCTGATCTGTGGAACCCTGGTGGTCCGCAAGGTTCGCGGAGGCCTGTTCATCGGCATCGTCGCCAACACCATCATCGCCATGATCGTGGAGGCGCTCACTCACACCGGTCCGTCCTTCGTCGATGGCAAGCCGAACCCCGCAGGCTGGAACCTGGCAGTGCCGCAGAGCCCGGACTCTCTGGGTGGCATGCCGGACCTTTCCCTGGTCGGCGCCGTGGATCTGTTCGGTGCTTTCACCCGCGTGGGCGTGCTGGCTGCGTGCATGTTGATCTTCACCCTGGTGCTGGCGAACTTCTTCGACGCTATGGGAACCATGACTGCACTGGGCAAGCAGGCTCAGCTGGTAGATGAGGAAGATCGTCTGCCAAACCTGCGCACGGCCCTGATCGTCGAGGGTGGCGGCGCGATTGTCGGTGGCGCGGTCTCTGGTTCGTCGAACACCGTGTTCGTGGACTCTGCGGCGGGTATTGCCGACGGCGCCCGCACGGGTCTGGCCAACGTGGTCACCGGTCTGCTGTTCATCCTGGCTATGTTCTTCACCCCGTTGTACGAGGTGGTGCCGATCGAGGCCGCCGCCCCGGTCCTGGTGATCGTGGGTGCGATGATGATGGCGCAGATTAAGGACATTGACTTCGCGCGCTTCGACATCGCCCTGCCGGCTTTCCTGACCATCGTGGTCATGCCGTTTACTTACTCCATCGCCAACGGCATCGGCGTGGGCTTCATCACCTACGTCGCCATGGCGCTGGTTGGCGGCCGTGCAAAGAAGGTCCACCCGTTGCTGTACCTGGTGGCTGTGATGTTCGTGGTCTACTTCGCCGCCGATCCGGTGATGGATCTGCTGCGAGGCTAACCATGGCAGACCTTTCGCCCATTCGGATCGATGACCCGCTCGATCCGCGTCTGGACGACTTTCGGAACCTCAATGCTTCCGACAAGAAGTCCGGTGAGCAGCTGATCATCGCCGAGGGCACCTTGGTCGTCCCGCGCCTGCTGGCCAGCCCCTATCCGACCCGCGCTGTTGTGGGGTTCCCGGGGAAGCTGCGGGCGATCGAGGAGGAGCTGTCTCGCTCTCTTTCTGGTGATGACGCCACCTTTTCCGTGTTTGAGGTTTCCCGCGAGGTCTTGAAGGAAGTCGCGGGCTTCGATATGCACAGGGGGCTGGTCGCGTCGGCGGATCGACTGCCGACGAGCGCTGCCACAGGGTACGCCGGAACCAGCGCCGTGGAGGCGGTGCTGGACCGCTTGGAGGAAAACCCCGAAGCCAGCGGAGTGATCGCCGTGCTGGAGGGCGTGGGGGATCACGAGAACATCGGCTCCATTTTCCGCAACGCAGCGGGGCTCAACGTGGATGCCGTGCTGTTCGGTGCGGCCACCGCCGATCCGCTGTACCGGCGCAGTGTGCGTGTCTCCATGGGACACGTCTTGCGCCTGCCGTGGGCGAGGTTCCCCGGTACGACGACCACCTGGCAGCGGGATCTGGAGCTGCTGCAGAGGCGCGGATATGAGGTGGTTGCGCTCACGCCAGCGGGGGATACCACGCTCCGTGAGGCCACGGAGGTAGCCCGGGGACGGGGGAAAAAAGTGGCGGTGATGGTTGGTGCGGAGGGCCCCGGCCTGACGGAGCACGCGATGCGCGCCGCGGATGTGCGCGCCAGCATCCCGATGGCCTGCGGAACCGATTCGCTGAACGTGGCCACGGCGGCGGCCATCGCCTTCTATGAGGCGGTGCGCTAAGCGGGGGTGGCTACTCCCCGCCGGTGCGGCGGCGCACCTCGTCGCCGATCTTTTTGGAGGCTCCGCGTAGCCCCTTCAACCCAGCGGAAAGCCCCTTGCGAGCCCCCTGGCCCAGGGAGCTCAGCACGTTCTTGGCCACCTCGGCTCCGCTGGGTTCGCTTTCGCGGGACGGGGCGGCGTAATCGTCGTAACCTTGCTCGTCGTCGTAGACGGAGACCATGTCGTCCGGTGTGGTGCGCCCATGCGTCAATCCGTCGTACTCGGAGGACTTAGCCTCTGGCCTCCCGTCGACGGCGAAGGCGGCAATGGGCAGCGCCGGGCCGGAGGCGGAGACGGAAAAGCCCAGCCAGGCCTCGATGGCCGCGGCAGCCAGCTCCGCGGGGATGAAAGGCAGTTGGATGCCGCTGGCTTCGGTGTTCCCGGCCCAGTAGTCGGCCTCGAACTCGCCAGGCAGGCCGATGTCCTCGAACACGGTCTCGCGAGTGGCACAGAAAGAGCGCTTGAGCTGGCCGCCGGACCAGTGGGCGAAGCCCCCAAAGGTTTCGTCGACCTCCTTGGAGGCCGGATCCCCACCATCCCCGGGCTTCGTCGAGGCCGCGGTTTCCGGGTCCGCCACCACGCAGGAGGCGTACACGTCGGCCGCACTGACTAGCGTGCGGTAGCGCTCCGGCAGTTCGGAGAGCTTCCGCAGGTCGGGGATTACCGTCTGCACCACCGATAGCCCCGGGTAGCCACCGATGTAGAACTCATCGGTGCCAGGGGTTGCGCTGCGGGTCATGTCGAAATCACCGATGTGCGTCAGCGGCCAGGCCGGATTCAGCTGTGCCAGGTACTTGCGGGCGAAGCCACGGTCGACCTTATGCTCCTGGTTCACCACGGTGCTGGGGGTGGCAGCATTCACAAACCAATGGGTCACCAGGGTCCCAGCTGTGGCTCCTTCTATCGCCTAGTTCTTCTTCTTGGGGTTGGTGCGCACGC
>NZ_CALLDG010000206.1 GCF_937999985.1 uncultured Corynebacterium sp. | reverse complement strand
ACTGCCCTGCCACTGCCCTGCCACCGCCCTGCCACTGCCCCGGCTCTATCTACCTGGATTCAGAACTTGCCGAAATATGGGCGTCAATAGATAAAACAAAAACGCCCCACCAGCGCAACAATGCACTGGCAGGGCGCTTCTTGAGAAGCTAAGCGCGGCCAGAACAATCTAGCCGCCTAACCGTCCTTACTTAGCCTCGGTAGCGGTGCCACCGGCAGCCTCGATCTTCTGCTTTGCAGAGCCCGAGAACTTGTTAGCGGTGACGTTCAGCTTCACGCTGATCTCGCCGTTACCCAGAACCTTCACCGGCTGGTTCTTGCGAGCCAGACCAGCTGCAACGATGTCTGCAACGGTGACGTCGCCACCGTTGGAGAATGCCTTCTCCAGGTCAGACACGTTAACCACCTGGTAGGTTACCTTGGCGGGGTTCTTGAAGCCCTTCAGCTTAGGCAGGCGCATGTGCAGTGGCATCTGGCCACCCTCGAATGCTGCCGAAACCTGCTTACGAGCCTTGGTGCCCTTGGTACCACGACCTGCGGTCTTGCCCTTAGACGCCTCACCACGACCCACGCGGGTCTTGGCCTTCTTGGCGCCCGGAGCGGGGCGGAGGTCGTGGAGCTTAATTGGATCGCTCATGTTTACTCTCCTGCCACTTCTTCGACCTCGACCATGTGGCGCACAACGTTGATCTGGCCGCGGACGATCGGGTTGTCCTCGCGGACGACCGTCTGGCCAATGCGCTTCAGGCCGAGAGAGCGCATGGAATCGCGCTGCTTCGGCTTGGTTCCGACCAAGCCCTTAACCTGGGTGATCTTCAGAGCCATTGCTTATGCCCCCTGTCCTGCTGCACGTGCGCGCAGCATAGCGGCCGGAGCAACCTCGTCCAGGGCCTTGCCGCGGCGTGCGGCAACCTCTTCCGGACGGACCAGCTGCTTCAGGCCAGCCACGGTTGCGTGGACAATGTTGATGGCGTTGTCGGAGCCCAGGGACTTCGACAGGATGTCCTGCACGCCGGCGCACTCCAGCACCGGGCGGACGGCGCCACCGGCGATCACACCGGTACCGGGTGCTGCGGGCTTCATCATGACGATGCCTGCAGCGTCCTCGCCCTGAACCGGGTGGGTGATGGTGCCGTTGATCATCGGTACGCGGAAGAAGTTCTTGCGAGCCTCTTCTGCGCCCTTCTGGATGGCGGCAGGGACTTCCTTGGCCTTGCCGTAGCCGACGCCGACCATGCCCTGGCCGTCGCCGACGATGACCAGCGCGGTGAAGCTGAAGCGGCGACCGCCCTTCACAACCTTCGAGACGCGGTTGATGGTAACCACGCGCTCGATGAACTGGCTGCGCTCATCCTGCTGGTTGCGACGATCGTTACGTCCACCGCGGTCGTTGCGGCCGTTACGCTCGTTGCGCTCGTTCTTGTCGTTGTTCTCGGCGGAGCGTCCGCCGTTACGTTCACGTCCCGACATCACGCGTTCCTTCCGTTGGTGTTGTTCGTGGAGTTGGTCATTAGAACTTCAGACCACCTTCGCGGGCAGCATCAGCCAGAGCGGCGACGCGGCCGTGGTACTTGTAGCCCGCACGGTCGAAGACGACAGCCTCGATGCCAGCGGCCTTGGCGCGCTCGGCGATCAGCTGACCGACCTTCGCACCGCGAGCCTTCTTGTCGCCCTCCATAGCGCGCACATCGGCTTCCATCGTGGATGCTGCGACCAGGGTGTGGCCTGCAACATCGTCGATGACCTGTGCGTGCATGTGGCGAGAGGTGCGGTGAATTACCAGACGCGGGGTCTCCGGGGTGCCGGAGAGGGTCTTGCGGATACGGAAGTGACGACGTGCGCGTGCGGTGCGGCGGCGGGTGGAAATATCCTTGCCCACCGGCAGACGCTTTTCGTTTTGTGCAGTGTTGCTCATTACTTACCCGTCTTTCCGACCTTGCGACGGACCTGCTCGCCCTCGTAGCGAATGCCCTTGCCCTTGTAAGGATCGTCCTTACGCAGACGGCGGATGTTCGCGGCGATCTGTCCGACCTGCTGCTTGTCGATACCTGCGATGGAGAACTTGGTGTTGCCATCCACTGCGAAGGTGATTCCCTCCGGTGCCTCAATCAGCACAGGGTGGGAGTAGCCCAGTGCGAACTCCAGGTTCTTGCCCTTGAGCTGCACACGGTAGCCAACACCGAAGATTTCCATGTTGATGGTGTAGCCCTTGGTCACGCCCTCGATCATGTTGAAGACCAGGGAGCGGGACAGGCCGTGCAGGGAACGATTCTTGCGGTGATCATCCGGGCGGGAAACGACGAGCTCCTCGCCTTCCTGAGCCACGGTGATCGGGGCCGGAATGTCCTGGCTCAGGGTGCCCTTCGGACCCTTGACCTCGACAGACTGGCCGTTGATGTTGATGGTGACGCCAGAGGGGACAGCCACCGGTGCCTTGCCAACACGAGACATGGTTTAGACCTCCTCTAGTTACCAGACGTAGGCGAGAACTTCTCCGCCTACACCCTTGTTTTGAGCCTCACGGTCGGTCAGCAGGCCGTGGGACGTGGAAATGATGGCCACACCCAGGCCGCCGAGAACCTGCGGCAGCTCGTTGGACTTTGCGTACACACGAAGACCCGGCTTGGAGACACGGCGCAGCCCGGAGATAGAACGCTCGCGGGACGGGCCGTACTTCAGCTCGATGTCTAGTGTCTTGCCAACCTTGGCGTCATTGACGGTGTAGTCAGCGATGTAACCCTCCTCCTTCAGAATCTCGGCGATGTTCGCCTTGATCTTGGAGGAAGGCATGGAGACGGACTCATGGAACGCGTTGGATGCGTTCCGCACGCGGGACAGCATGTCCGCGATGGGATCAGTCATGGTCATAAGTTTTGACCCATAGCCTTTCTCATTGCGGTTCCCAGCCCACCCAGGATGCGTGTACCGCGCGCTTGCTGGCTACTAGCGCGCCCCATGCTAAATAACGTGGGGTGCTCGCCGCCGTGTCCGCGCGGCCGCTTTATTGGGCGAGGGGCCTACAACAAAGTGGTTTGATGTTTACACTGCTCACGCTGCCAACCCAGTTTTGGGGCATGAGGCAACGCAAGACCTGATAACTCTAGCAATCACCTGCGGGTTTCCCCAAATCGCTGTTTCTTTGGTTTTTTGACGCCCCTAGGGCCAAAAATCCAG
>NZ_CALLDG010000205.1 GCF_937999985.1 uncultured Corynebacterium sp. | reverse complement strand
GACCCGCGCACCCAACGGTGCATCGCGGCCAGGCGCGTGGAGGAACCCGTGGCGTGCACGCGCATCTTCAACGTCCCGCCGTGGTTGCGGGCACCTGCGTAAATGCGGTCACCGACAGAGACTTCGAAAGTGCGGTGCATGCCGCCGACCGGCCCCATGTCCACCAGGGACTTACCACTGATGATCTCGCCGTCGCTGGGCACCATCATGCCGGGGGGAATGATGATGTCGTCGCCCGTGCGGATCTCCGCGATCGGAATGTCCTTCTTTTCCGTCTTCGACTTACGAGTCTTGCGCACCACCGTGACTTCCTTGGCGGCGGGCACGGTCAGCACGGAAAGGATCGACTTCGAGCGCAGCGCCGTCCGCCGGGAAAGCAGCCTGCCGAAAAGCAGCAGGATAGTGCCGCCGCAGGCGACGTCGAAGAAAACTGCTCCCTTAATGTCCTGCGCGGACCACACGCCGGCGAACAGCACCTGGTGGCTGTTCCAACCCACGTTGCCGGCGGAAGTGAAAATCAGGGTGCACGCCGAGTACAGGTAGGCCAGCAGGATCGCCACGGAACTGGCACCGTCCAGGGCGGATTGGCCACGTCTTAAGCCACCGAAAAAAGCCCGGTGGAAGGGCCACGCGCACCACGTCACCACTGGGGTGGCCAGCGCCAGGCAGACCCACTGCCAATAGTCGAACTGCCAGGCGGACACCAGCTGCAGAACCACCACCGGCAGCCCCAACACCACGGCGATGATCAGCCGCATGCGGGTAATCAGCTGCCGGGCGGTATGCAGGCCCTCGGTGGAATCGAAGGGGTTCTGCCGGCGGAACCTATCCAGCTCCACCTTGTTCCGGTCGCGCCGTTTGCGGCTCTCCGCCGCAGCCCATGCCCTTCTGTGGTCGCTGGCATGGCGCCGCATGCGGCGACGCGTTTCTTCGATCTCCAGTCGCGAGGCGCGGCGGCGCAGGGAGGAATCCGTCAGCCAGCTATCCAGGTTGTGCCTCTCCAGCACCTCTTGAATCTGGGCGGGCAGCACGTGATCTTCAGCGGAGATCCACGCCATGCCGGTGGAGTACACCACCGCGGCCTGCACGCCCGGAATGTCGTTAAGTTCCTCCTCCACACTGGTGGCGGCCACCGCGGATTCCAGCCCTTCCAGGCGGTAGGCGAAACTGGCAAGCCCCCAGTGTTCGCGTGCCGCCCGGTCGGCCTCTTCTTCGGTGGACGGCGTACGGTCCATGTCGAAGCCGGCCTTCGCCGCCGCCTCTCGAGCCTTCAGGATGGCCTCGTCGACGTCGTCGACACCCACGGCAGCTTTTCGCGCCGCCCGGCTGCTGGCCGGGACGATCTTTGAGTCCTGCTCAGTCATCTCTGCTAGCTCCGCAGGCTGTCGCCCGGCAGGGTGCCGTCGCCTTCGATGGGAGGGCCGTCGAGCCGATGCCCTGCGTCAAAAAACGGGTTAACCGCAGGACGGTAGGCCAGCAGCAGCGCGACTGCCAACAGCAAGGCCATGACGGCCTGGCCGGGGCCGGTGAATCCGAAAACCCAGCCCGCCAGCATGAACAAGATGCCCAGCGCGCCGAACCACAGCACCAGGCGGCGTTTACCGCGGTAGCCGTCGCGCACGCCGCGGGAGAAGTAGACCAGCACCGCGCCGACCACGATGTTGATGCCGCCGAGGATCCGCACGTTGTTGCGCACGAAGTTCATGCGCTCGGCTTCCTCTGCGTTCATCGGCTCACGATCCCAGGAGGCCGTCAGAGCCAGCACGCCGAAAAAGATCATCAGCAGTCCCAGGACCACCAGCATGGCGAAGCTGACGATCACCAGGCGCGGCGTGGGATCGCCGGGCTGCCAGTACTTAACGTCGCGGTTAGGATCCTGGCTGCTCGGCACCATCGAGGGGAACATTGCGGGCATGGTCAGCGCCCTCCCCAGGTGTGGTCGGTGTGATCGGTGCGGTCTTTATCGTCGCTGTTCTTTTGTTCTTTTCGCTCTTCTTTTTGACGCCGCGTTTCCGCCTTGTACTCCTCCATCTCCTTGGAGTACTTCTCCATTTCCTTGACGCTGGGCATACCCAGCCAGTCGTGGTTCTCCGGGCGGGACATAAACCACAGGCCCAGCGCAGCGCATACGCCGGACAGAATGGTCAGGATGCCGATGAGCAGCACGAAGCCTACGGGCATGAAGTCCGGCCCGCTGGCGAACGTGATGAGCACCGCGTTGAAGATCATGAACACGGAGGCGACGTTTAAGAACAAGCGGGAGTACGGAGCTCCGCGGCCTGCGCGCCAGGCCAAGTAGGCACAGGCTGCCGAGGCGATAATGCCCCACATCAGTGAGCTGATGTTTACCTGCGTGGCAACCTCGGAGGCATCCTGATCTGCAAGAACGCTGGCGAACATGCCGCTTTGGCTATCGAGGATGCCCTGGCTGCTCTGGGTCAGTGCGCGCGGGTCGACAATGTTGGCCACGAACTGCACCACACTTGCCAGCAGCTGCAGCACGGCCACCGCCAGCCAGGCCCATACGCCGTAGCGGACGTCTTCCGGCGCCTCCTTGAGGTTCGGCGCGAGGCCGTCCTTGCGCCCCACCTTTGGAGGTTTCGGCGGCTTCGGAGGTTGCTGCGGGTGCCCCTGCGGGTTTTGCGGGCCGTACTGCCCCTGGAACCCCGGCTGGGAGCCGTGCTGACCCGGCTGCGGGCCTACCTGGGAACCACCCTGAAGGCGGGGGTCGTGTTGCTGTGTGCTCATATGTGCGCTGCTGTCGGTGCTGTTCATACAGCCATCTAGCCTACTGTGATTACTGGTGATTAAGCATCTTAGCCCTGCAGCATCTGCGCTACGCGGGTTGCCCAGTAGGTCAGGATGATGTCCGCCCCGGCGCGGCGGATGCCGTAGATGGATTCCATGATCGCAGCTTCCTCGTCGATCCAACCGTTCTGGGCGGCTGCGGAGATCATCGCGTACTCGCCGGAGACCTGGTAGGCAGCCACTGGCACCGGGGACATGTTCGCCACTTCGCGCAGTACGTCCAGGTAGGGCATCGCGGGCTTGACCATCACCATGTCCGCCCCCTCGTCGATGTCCAGCTGGGTTTCCAGGATGGATTCCCGCAGGTTGCGGGGGTCCTGCTGGTAGGTGCGGCGGTCGCCCTGCAGGGAGGAGCCCACTGCCTCACGGAAGGGACCGAAGAAAGCGGAGGCGTACTTTGCGGAGTAGGCCATAATCGATACGTCCTGGTGGCCGGCCGCATCCAGCGCTTCGCGGATGTGACGGATCTGTCCGTCCATCATTCCGGAGGGGCTCACGATGTGCGCACCGGCCTCAGCCTGTGCAACTGCCATCTTCGCGTACTGCGGCAGGGTGGCGTCATTGTCCACGATCTGGTGGCCGTAGCGATCTGTGGAGAGCACGCCACAGTGGCCGTGGTCGGTGAACTCATCCAGGCACGTATCGGCCATCACTAGGATGTCGTCGCCGAAGCGCTCGCGGACGGCGCGCAGGCCGCGGTTGAGAATGCCGTCCTCAGCTACCGACTGGCTGCCGGTCGCATCCTTGTCCTCGTCCAGCGGCACGCCGAACAGGTCGATGGATCCCACTCCTGCGTTCGCGGCTTCTTCCACCGCGCGCAGCAGCGAATCCTCGGTGTGCTGCTGCACGCCGGGCAGGCTGGTGATGTCCCGTGGGGCGTCCAGCCCATCGGCGATGAACATCGGAAGCACCAGCCGATTGGGGTTCAGGTCCGTCTCCGCAGTGAAGTTGCGCATCTGCGGGGTCGTGCGGAGTCGGCGGGGGCGGCGGAACGGGGTGTAGTTCGAAGTCATGCCAACGATGCTACTCCCGCGCCCGGACAGGCTTGTTAGGCCCCGGTGTCCTTCTTCTCGCTCGTCTTTTTGCGACGCCGCCTCCGCTTCCGCGGAGGCGGAAGTTGTCCCTTAGCGCGCAGGTCAGCCACGTGGTCAGCGAGGGCGTCCACAAGCTCCGGCACGCCAGCGGCCTCCGGCATGACGTCGACGCGTAGGCCATGCTCGCGAGCGGTCTGTGCGGCCATCGGCCCGATGCAGGCAATAATGGTGCGCGCGTGCGGCTTACCCGCGATACCCACCAAGTTCTTCACAGTCGAAGAACTAGTGAAGCAGACTGCGTCGAAGCCACCGGTCTTGATCATGTCGCGGATCTCCGGGCTGGGCGGGGCGGCGCGGACGGTGCGGTAGGCCACGACGTCCTCTACGTCCCAGCCCAGGTCGATTAGGCCGTCGACCAGCACGTCGGTGGCGATGTCGGCGCGCGGCAGCAGCACGCGATCCACCAGGTCCAGGTCCGGGTCGTGCGGCGGGAAGACGTCCACCAGGCCGGCTGCATTGCGCGCGTCGTCCTTCGGCAGCAATTCCGGGGTGATTCCCAGATCCTTCACTGCCTGGGAGGTCTTCGGCCCCACGGCGGCCACGCGCACGCCCGCCAGGGCGCGGGCGTCGAGTCCGAACTCGCGCAGCTTCTCCCACACGGCCTTCACTGCGTTGACGCTAGTGAAGACGATCCAGTGGTAGCGGCCATCAACCAACCCCTTGATGGCGCGCTCCATCTGCACGGGGCTGCGGGGTGGCTCGACGGAGATGGTGGGCACCTCCACGGGGATAGCGCCGTGCGAGGCCAGGCGGGCGCTCATCGGGCCTGCCTGGTTCTTGGCGCGCGGCACCAGCACGGTCCAGCCGTACAGGGCGCGGTTTTCCCACCAGGAGTACTTGGAGCGGTTGCCCACCTGGGAGCCCAGCGTGACGATCAACTCGGCTGGCAGCTCGCCATCCTTGGCGGCGGGGCCGGACTGGGTGGTGATGGACTTCAGCGTATCCAGGGTCGCATCGTAACTGCGCTGGCGGCGGGTGGTGCCGTGCAGTGTAACGGTCGCCGGAGTGGTTCCGGCGATGCCGCGGGCCTTCAGCTCCTGCGCAATGGTCGCCAGGTCACCCGGAGTGGCGGTGAGAATCAACGGCAGCCCGGAGGCGGCCAGCTGATCCCAGTCGGCGCCACCGCGAACATCGGCCTCGGTGACGTCCGGGCCGAGGCCGATTCCGGTGAAGGCGGGAACGGCCACGGATCCGGTCATGCCGGGGATGACCTGGAATTCCACGGGACTTGCCGCGACGTGCTGCAGCTCGTGCATGACCGCCGGGTTGCTCAGTGGGTTACCGGCGACGAGGCGGACAACGTCATTGCCCGCCTTCGCGCAGGCGACCATCTGCTCGGCCAGAACGTCCGGGGCTACGGCATCCGGCACCGGCTCGCCGTAGGTCTCTACGCCGGCATCTGTGTGGTTTGCTGTGTCGGCCCCTGCACTTGCCTCTGCGTCAATCTCGGGGTCGGTGTCTGCCGGGGCGGCCAACACGATCTCCGCAGCGGTCGGCGGTGCGGGGCGCGGCGGTCGGCGACGTGCACCGGCCTCCTTGGCGGCCTTCACCTTCGCCTCCCACTCTGCCTCGGCGGCATCCAGCTTCTCCTGCGGCACCGGCAGGCGGGTGGCGATGATGTTCTGCACGGATTCCAATACCGACGGATCCACCCACGCATGGGCAGTGGTCTCCAGAATGTCGCGCGCGCGGATGGTCAGCAGCTCCGGGTTTCCGGGGCCCGCGCCCACGAAGAGGATCCGGCCGCATCCAGTGGGTGCCAGGTCGGCGACTGCCGTCACTGCGGCGGAATCAGCGCCTCCTACCTGGGCATTTCCGGAATCGGTCATAGTGGAACTTTCTAACTTGTCGGGTCTGTAATTGTGTCTTAAAAAATCTGCTTGGGGCGGCCGTGCGCGTGTAGCCCCGGGCTACGTGCACGGTGCCGGTGAAGTTTGAGGGGCGGGGCGCCGCAGGGGGCGTCCCGAAGAAAAAGCTATTCGGCCTCGGCCACTAACTCGGCGGCACCGTCCTCGAGTAACGCTCTACCTATGTCGGTGCCTATAGCCCTGGCGGCTTCTATGCACTCGCGCCAGCGGGGCTCCTGGGCGGCTGGGAATCCCTCGTCCGCGGTCGGATCAGGAATGTCGAAGGCAGCCTCGTCACTGCGCACCAGCTTGCGGGAACCATCCATGGCGAACACGCCACCAAATACGCGCAGGACGTAGCGCTGCTGAGTGCCTTCTGTGCCTTCTGTGCCTTCTGTGCCTTCTGTGCCTTCCTGCTCCACCCACTCGGAGTATGCGGCAACCGGCGCGGTGCATCCGGCCTCCAGGGTGGACAGCACGGCGCGCTCGGCCACGGCGGCCATGTGGCTGGGCAGGTGATCCAGGTGGCGAACGGCCTGCCAGGCGGCCTCGTCATCCGCGCGGACCTCCACGCTCAGCGCACCCTGGGCGGGCGCGGGCATGATCGTGAACGGGTCGATCGACTCGGCAGCGCGGTCCAGCTGGCCGACGCGATCCAGGCCCGCGCGGGCCAGAACCACCGCGTCCAGATCCTTTTCTGTCCGCCCCATGCGGGTATCGATGTTTCCGCGCAGCGGCAGCAGCTCCAGGTCCGGGCGCACCGCGCGGATCTGGGAAACGCGGCGCGGGGCGGACGTGCCCACCTTGGCACCCTGCGGCAGCTCCAGCAAGGGCTGATTGTTTCGACTGACCAGCACCTCGCGCGGGTCCACCCGGCGCGGGACGACAGTGCGGAAACGCGGATCCGGGGCGGTCGGCAGGTCCTTGAAGGAGTGCACGGCCACGTCGCACTCGCCGGCTTCCAAGGCCTTGCGCAGCGTTTCGGTGAACACACCCACACCGATCTGTGCGACCGGGGTCTGTGCCGCCTGGGAGGCATCGCCCGGGGTCTGCACCAAGTGCAGCTCTGCGGCGTAGCCAGCGGATTGTATTCCGGCGCGGACGTGGCTGGTCTGCGTTGTAGCCAGTGCGGACCTGCGGGTGCCGATCAGGAAAGTGCGGTCGCCACCGACCACTGAGTTAGCGGGGTTAGCACCATTAGACGTTGCGGACATGGAAAGTCTTAAGCCTCCTTCGCTACCTGGCCAATGCGGGTAGCGCTTGGAATTTGATCGGCACGGGCAGAGGTTCCCGCGGTCTGGGCCGGCCGGGTGTCGGTCTGTCCCGGCTGGGTCACCGAATCCACCATCCCGTTGGGCAGGTTGAACAAGGCAGCCAACGCATCCGGGTAGCTGACCTGCTGGCCACCGGCGGAAAGCTTCTTGGCCTGCACCGTTGGGGTGTGCAGCAGCTTATCCACCACGCGCTTCATCGACTTGACCACAGCTGCGCGGTCGGCCTCCGACATGTCGGGGGTCAGCCGCTCCAGCGTCATCAGCTCTTCGGCCATGACTTCCCCGGCCTTCTGTCGCAGGGCCTTGACGGTGGGCACCACGGACTGCGCACGCTGCTGCTCCAGGAAACTCTGCAGCTCGTCGGCCACGATCTCGCGCGCCGGATCCTCGTCCTGCACCCGGTCGCCGGCCATCGTCGTGAGCTCCTCAATGTTCAGCAGCTTCACGCCGGCGATGTCCGCCACGGAACGCTCGATGTCCGCAGGCATGGAAAGATCGATCAGCACCTTCGTGCCCGCCGCCTCCATGGCCGCGCGCACGTCCCGCTCGGTGACCACATTGCCCACCGCACCGGTTGCGGAAACCACAATGTCCACGGCGCTCAGGCAATCTGCCACCCCGTCCAACGGCACGGCGGAAGCATCCACCCCTGCCTCACGTGCGTGGTTCACCAGGTTCTCCGCCCGCGACAGCGTGCGGTTGGCCACGGTCACGTGGTCGATACCCAGTCTGCCCAGGTGGGTGGAAGCCAGGGATGCCATAGCCCCCGCACCGATAATCAGCGCGCGGTGGCCGGCGAGGGGGTGGGACGAGGGGGCGTCATCCACAACAGAAGAAAGAACACGCGCGGGCTCGATGAAGCGCAGCGCCTGGTCCACGGCGAAAGACACCATGGAGGCCCCCGCCGAATCGATGGCGGTCTCGGAGTGCACGCGCTTGCCCGTCCGCAGTGCGCGCTGCGTCAGGTCGTGGAGGGTGCGCCCGACCGTGCCGGTCTCGTTGGCAGACTGGTAGGCGCTGCGCAGCTGACCGATGATCTGCTGCTCGCCGATGACCATAGAATCCAGCCCGGAGGCGACCTTCAGCATGTGCTCGGCCGCGGAGTCCGCGTAGTGCACGTACAGGTGCGGCTCCAGCTCGGTCGTCTCCAGCCCGGAGAACTGCGCGATCGTGTCCACCACGTGGTCCAGGCCAGAATGGAAGGCGTTGGCGACCGTGTAGAACTCCATGCGGTTGCAGGTGGAAAGCACCAGCGATTCGGAGATCACGTCGTTATCCACCAGCGATAGCTGCATCTTAGGCAGGTCCGCATCGGCGACCGTCGCCTGCTCCAGCATGGTCACCGGAGCCGAACGAAAAGACAGTCCGACCAGCAACACCGACGCGGAACCAGTCCGGGTGCTACTACTCATATGTCTTCATGCCTCCTGCGGGGATCACTTGGGGGACGGCCGCGCGGGGCTATACCCCCAAGTAGTTACGAGTGTCTACGGTAGCCCTTAACCCACCCCGTTGCCAAAACGAGTTCGCGGGGCTGCTATATGGCGCTTGTGTAGCGCTCTAGTTCTGCTCCAACGCCGAGATGAGCTCGTCATCGTCGATTTCCCAGCACGCGACCTCCTCGTCGTCGACGAGCACGACGGGCACACGGTCGCCGAACTCTTGTGCCAATTCCTCTTTTTCTTTGGTGACGCCACCACGGTCCAGCTCAATCACTTCCACCGTCGTGCCGAAGCGGCGTGCGATAGGCAGAATCTGCTGGTACACGCGGGCACAGGAGCCGCACGTCGAGCGGCTGATCAGCTGCACTCGTGCGGGCTGGGCTGGCACCTGAGCCGACGCCTGGGTGGGAGCCTGATCTGGGTAATTACTGTCAGAGTTCACGGCCTTCCATGCTACCCGTCAGAAAGCGCAGGACTAATAGCTCTCGGCAGCGCCCTGGTCGCACTTTCGAGGTAACTTAATGTGTGTGAACGCAGCGCCTGATCTAGAACCGTCGAACCACCCCACTCCGGCCCCAGGCCGGAATGCGGGTGAGCGCGCGGGCCTGTTGACGCAATTGCGCGACATTGGCAGCGAATGGCGGGGCTACCTGCGCGCGCTGTCTCTGACTGCGCAGTCATTCCTCCGCGAGTTCCGGGAGGAACGTTTCGGAAAATCCCGCCGCGAGAAGCGCTCAAGCGATGCTGAACGTCTGGCGGCGGATACGGTGGCGTCCCAACCCAAGAAACACGAACACCCCACCCCAACGACACAGAACCTGCAGGTCGGGTACGGCACCGGCGCCCCACAAGCGCTCTGGGAGCTCAGTGAGGCGCAGCTGGATCAGCTGGCGCACAGCTACGAGATCGAGGGAGACCAGCTGCGCACCGGGCTGGCCAACCTGGAGGGCGCGGGGCTGTCGGCGGAAAAGCCGCGGCATCTGGACCACCCCGACCCCTCGATCCCGCAGGATGCCGGAGTCGGCGCGTTCTTCGACGTGGATAACACGCTGATCAAGGGCGCCTCGATCCTGCTCTTCGCCCGCGGACTGGCGAAACGGCGCTTCTTTACCGCCCGACAGCTGCTGGGCTTTATCTGGGTGCAGGTGAAGTTCCGGATGCTGGGCAAGGAAAGCGCGGACGACATTTCCAGCGGCCGGGAGCAGGCGCTGGCGCTGGTGAAGGGGCGGAAGGAAACCGAGGTCATCGAGATGGCTCAGGAGATCTGGGCGGCGACGATCGCGGAACGCATCTTCCCGGACACCAAGGAACTGGCCGACATGCACATTCAGGCAGGCCAGCAGGTGTGGCTGGTGACTGCTTCGCCGGTGCAGCTTGCGCAGATCATCGCCAAGGAGCTGGGATTCACTGGCGCGCTCGGCACCGTGGCGGAGGTGAAGGATGGGCGCTTCACCGGGCGCATGGTCGGCCACATGCTGCACGGTGAGGAGAAAAAGCACGCCGTTATCGCCCTGGCCAACTACGAGGGGCTGGATTTGCAGCGTTGCACCGCATACTCGGATTCCGTGAACGACCTGCCGATGCTTTCCACCGTGGGCACGGCCGTGGCGATCAACCCGGATTCCAAACTGCGCAAGGCAGCACTGGAACGCGGCTGGGAGATCCGCGACTACCGGCGGGTGCGCCGCGCGCTCCGGCGCACCGGCGGGGCGCGGCTGGCAGCGGGGGCTGGGCTGTTGGGACTGGCCGGTGGCGCGGGCATGTGGGCGCGGAAGCGACGCTAAAGCTCGCCGGGAACGCAAAAACCCACCGTGGCCACGCCCCTTTTTGAAGGGCGCCTGCGGTGGGTTTCTTTCTATATGCGGCAGCGGAAGGCTACTTACCGAGCTTCCTACGCTGAACGCGGGTCCGGCGCAGCATCTTGCGGTGCTTCTTCTTGGACATGCGCTTGCGGCGCTTCTTGATGACAGAACCCATGGGGTAAGCCTCGTTTCTCTCGGTTAGTTATCTCTTCAGGTTAAAGGTCTGCTCCCCCACCGCCGGACCTTATACGGCGATAGAGAAGATGTGTCCTCGGATGCACGCTGCCTGCCACAAGGGGCTGCCGTTATGGGCTACCGCGCAAGAGTTGCTTCACATCCGTAGACACGAATGTCCCACAGTTTAACCCCCAGCACCCTGGAGAAACAAAAATCCCCCATCACCGGGCGGGTGGCTCAGGGCACCTGACTCCGAAAATGGGGGACTGTTGCGTCTCGCTGATTAGCCGGTCTGGCCGGGGGTGTACTCGGAAGCTCCGAGGTACGCCTCAACAGCGGATCCACGAACGCGGAAGTTGCGGCCGACCTGTACTGCGGGCAGCTCCTCCGAGTGGATGAGACGGTAAACAGTCATCTTCGACACGCGCATCAGATCGGCGACCTCTGCGACGGTCAGAAATGTTCCATTTTCGGTGTTAGCCATAGATCATCACTTTCTTTGCGCTCTCATGCGCTGCAGGCTTCCCCTCCTGCAGGACTTCACACGTGATCGCTCGCGAACCATCATAACGTGAACCATGTGAATAATGTGCAACAAGGGTGACCATTGAGGGCAGATTGCTCCTTGTGGCCTACGCAACTCGAGGTGCCACAAGCCCACGCCTGTTACCGAGCGTGACCGATTTGAACAGGCGTGATTTGTGTTAAACCGTTGTGTCTAAAAAGATCACTGTGGTCGCTCAGAGAAGGGCAGAAATTAACCCCATTTGGGCGGGGCGCGCGCCCACGCACCGGACGCAGGCGCGCTTAGTTATCGCCGTTAGCTCCATTCGCACCAGGCTTCGGCGCACCCAGTTCCTCGGAGCGATCCTTACATGCCTCCATGGCACGGAAGAACGCTCCGCGGATACCGGACTCCTCCAGTTCGCGCAGAGCCGCCGCAGTGGTTCCTCCAGGGCTGGTGACCTTGGTGCGCAGAACAGACGGCGTATCCCCACCCTCTGCAAGGTTTCGGGACATCATGGTGGCCGCGCCTTGCACGTTGGCGATGGCCAGCTTCTCCGCCAGCGGACGGGCGAGCCCCAGCTGCACGGCAGACTCGATCATGGCTTCCACAACCAGGAAGATGTATGCCGGGCCGGAACCGGAGACGGCCGTGACTGCGTCCAGCTCCTTTTCCTTAACGATGACGGCCTCGCCGACCTTGGACATGATGTCTTGCACCGTGTTCAGCTGATCTTATTCAGCAAAGCGGCCACCGGCAATGCCGATTGCACCCTTGCCAACCAGCATCGGGGTGTTCGGCATGGTGCGCACAACAGTGGTGCCCGCGGGCAGCGCGGACTCCATGGTGTTAATGGTCACGCCCGCCGCCAGGGAAACCACGATCGTGTCCTGAGAGTTGCTGTCCAGCACCTCGGCCACCTCGTCCAGCACGATGGGGACGATGTTGGGCTTCACGCAGATGAACAGGATGTCGGTGCCTTCGGCGGCCTCGCGCCCCTCACGGGCGGTGACCATGCCGTACTTATCCTTCAACTCGTCCAGCCGCTCCTGCGACGGATCCGCGACGATGATCTTCTTTGCGTCTGCGGCACCTTCGGTGTCCGCAACGATTCCGGCGAGCAGGGCTTCGCCGATATTTCCTCCGCCAATAATTCCAATTTGAGTCATATAAACCAGCGTGCCAGGATTGGCAGCTTCCTGCTACCCCGCCCATTCTTAGACCCCAGGTTCTAGTTCTCCCACTTTTCGCTAGTTCCCCACAAAACCCAAAAAGGGCGCTGGTTCCCCAACCAGCGCCCCGCTCACGTCACAGGAGACTTTTTATAGTCCCTGGATCAATCGCGGCCCGATCGTCAGCACCAAACCGACGATGGCGGCGAGAATCATCAGAAGCTTGTCACGGTGGCGCAGCAGCGCGTGCACCAGTCCAACCAGCAGCAGCGTCACGGCGATGGCCAGCACCAGCGCCAGAACCGCCGGGGCCTTGGCCCACACCAGGCTGAAGCCGAAGAACACGCCCACGCCCACGGCGATCGCCAGGATCGCCTGCAGGATCATCATGGGCCAGGAGATCGTATCGTCTTCGTACTCGACAACCTCGCCGTCCTCGAGAGATTCCTCGAGCTGCGCGAATTGTGCCCGCTCGTCACTGGTTGCCTGCGGCTCCGACTTGACGCCTACCTTGTCAGCAGCGTCCGCCTCAGTCGACTTAGCAACCCCAGCGGCGCCGACTGCTCCGGCTCCGCCCGCTGCCGCTGCCGCGGCGACTCCGGCCTTGCCAGACTTGCCGGACTTGTCAGGCTTACGGGACTTGTCGGCGTCACCAGGCTTGTCGGCAGCACCGGGCTTGTCAGCCTTGCCCGTTTCGGCAGGCTTGATCGGCTTAACTTCCTTGGTTGCCTTCTTCGCCTCCGGCTTTTCGGCCACCTTGCCACGCGCGACCTCGCCGAAGGTCGGCTTTTCAGCCTCCACCCCCTGGGAGCCCTGGGTGTCCTGGGCATCCTTGGAGTCCTTGGCAGCTGCAAGCTGGCCGGTCTTTTCCTCCGGGCGCTCCGGGGTACGGCTTACGGAACGCTGATCCGGCTGGAGCTTCTTCTCCTTTTCCTCCTGCCTCTCGGGCTGTGCCGCCACAGTGTCCTTGGCGGCAGCCTTCGGAGCGGCCTTATCTGCAGGTTTATCTGCAGCCTTGGCCACGGACTCATCTGAAGCTGCGTCGTCCTCGGTCTGAACTACTGGAATGGAACCCGTCAGCTCGGCAACGGAAACGCCGCCCTTTTCCAAGTTGCGGTGACGGCGTCGACGCCGACCAGTGTCAGCAGGATCTGCTTCGCGCCCGTTGCGGGCGAGAAGTTCGGCGACTGTCAGCTTCTCACTCATCCATTGATCCCATCACTTGATCACTTGCAACGCAGTCTCAACTGCCCTCAAGCGTCACTTTAAACATATGTCTTCAAACACACTACTTTACTCGCCTACATATAGTCAGAAGTAACTGGCGTTACTTACGCCAAAACCGGATTATGGTCGAGCTGGCGGAAGATCACACCCTCGCGCAGCGCCCACGGGCACATGTGCAAAACCTCAATATCCAGCTTGCGCATCGCCGCCTCGGCCACCAGCGCGCCGGCAACAACCTGGTGCGACCGCTCCGCACTCACCCCCTCCAACTCCGCCCGATCGGCGGCAGTCATGCGGGAAATAAAGGCGATCAGCTGTCGCAGGCCGGCCTGAGTCAAGGTGCGCTTTACCCGCGGGCCAGCGGAAGAAGGCGCCGCACCTGTCAGACGCGCCAGCATCCTAAAGGTCTTAGAAGTTCCCACCGCCAAGTCAATGTCGCCAGAATCCAGCAGCTTTTCCACCGGATCATTCAACTCTTCGTCGATGAACTCCCCCAGCTCCGCGACCTTCTTCCTAGAAGGCGGGTCGGTATCGAACCATTCGCGGGTCAAGCGCCCCGCACCCAGATTCACACTGCAGGCGACGTCCGGATCCTCGTCCATGCCAATGGACATTTCCAAGGAGCCGCCACCGATGTCCAGGTCGCAGATACGCCCTGCGGACCAGCCGTACCAGCGGCGCACCGCCAGGAACGTCAGCCGCGCTTCCTCGTCCCCCGACAGAATCCGCAGGCGCACGCCGGTTTCCTTCTCTACCCTGTCCAGCACTTCCTCGGAATTCTCTGCCGAGCGGATCGCGGAGGTAGCAAAAGGCAGCATGCCTTCGCAGCGGAACTGCTCCGACATCTCCTTGGCCAGAGCCACCCCATTGAGCAGCTTCCCCTGCCCCTTTTCGTTGATGGCACCCTTCTTATCCAGGTATTCCACCAAGCGCATGGGAGTCTTCCAATTGCTCATTGGAGTCGGCGGTCCGCCGCGCTGTGCATCGACGACCACCAGATGAACCGTATTGCTTCCTACGTCAAGCACACCTAATCGCACGCACCCCAGCCTAATGGGTCTACGGTGGAACGCGTGAATGAAACGTCTGCGGAGATTGAATCGGGCACCTCGAACAACGAGCTAGCCACCGGCTATCCGGAGGGCACACCCGCCGACCTGTCCATCCGCGCCGGTCACGAAATGCCCGCTGACCACCCTCGCGAATGGCTGGAGTTCATCGACCCCGCCGATTCCGAGCACATCATCCAGGTGGATCTCACGTGGCTACTGTCCACGTACCGTTGCCGGTTTGGTACCGAAGCCTGTTTGGGTATTGACGCCGAGAATCCGGACGTCGGCTGTTGCACCCACGGTGCATTTCTCACCGACGAAGACGACCGCGCGACCCTGCGGAATGTCGCGGAGAAGCTCACGGCGGAAGAGTGGCAGAACCGCCCCGCGGAGATGGATGAATGGGAGGCAAAGGGGCGTCCACAAGAAAAAAGCGGCGACGACATCGAGCCGTGGCTGGAATGGGACGAGCTAGAAAACGACGAGGGCGAGATGGAGCCCGCGCTGAAGACCGTGACCACCAACGGGGCGTGCATCTTCGCCAACCGCGAAGGGTTCCCCGGAGGCCGCGGCTGCGCGCTGCACGCCTGGGCGCTGCGCAACGACGTCGAGCTGACCGCAGCGAAGCCCGAAGTGTGCTGGCAAGTGCCGCTGCGGCGACTTGAGGACTGGGAAACCCGCCCAGACGGGGTGGAGATGCTGCGGACGACCGTCACCGAATACAACCGCCGCGGATGGGGCGACGGCGGTGAGGACTTTGACTGGTACTGCTCCTCGGACCCGAACTGCCACGCAGGTGGCGAAGCGTTGTGGCGCACCGGCCGCGAAGAGCTGACGGAGCTGATCGGCGAGGAGGCCTACGAGGTGCTAGCCGCGCACTGCGAGGAGCGGGAAAAGCTGGCGCAGGTATCGCCTAGCGGCTTTCCGTTGCTGTCGATTCACCCGGCGACGGCCGAAGCACGGCGGCGCGGGATTTAGGCGGGGTTAGGCCTCGAACTTGTAGCCCAGGCCGCGGACGGTCACCAGAATCTCCGGGCGAGAGGGGTTGCGCTCGATCTTGGAGCGCAGTCGCTTGATGTGCACGTCCAGGGTCTTGGTATCGCCGACGTAATCGGCGCCCCATACGCGGTCGATCAACTGGCCGCGGGTCAGTACACGACCGCTGTTACGCATGAGGTACTCGAGCAGATCGAATTCCTTGAGCGGCATAGGGACCTTCTGCCCGTCGACGGTGACGATGTGGCGCTCCACGTCCATCATCACGCGGTCCTCCTGCAGCACCAGGCCGTCGTCGGCGGGAGCCTCGACCTCGACCTCGCCACCACGACGCAGAACAGCGCGGATGCGGGCGATCAGCTCGCGGGCGAAGTAGGGCTTGGTCACGTAATCGTCGGCGCCGAGCTCGAGGCCCACGACCTTATCGATCTCACTGTCGCGAGCCGTCACCATAATCACCGGCACGCTGGAGGTCTGGCGCAGCTGGCGGCACACCTCGGTGCCGGACATGCCGGGCAGCATCAGATCCAACAGAATGATGTCGATGTCTTCCGCAGCGAAGGTATCCAGCGCGGTGGGACCGTCCGGGGCCATGAAGACCTCGAAACCTTCCTTTTTCAGAAGAAACGCAAGAGGTTCCGCCAAAGACTCCTCGTCTTCGACAATCAACACGCTCGTCACAGCCGCTCAATTACCTTTCAACAGAACATTTTTACAGCTATAGAAAGTATCCGTAACTATCGTAACGTGCCCACAGGCTTTAGGGAGTAGCAACCCTCAAGACACTCAGTTCACTGTGAGATCACCAAAAGATAACCCGGAGGTCATTCTTCGCCCACTGTTTCTGGATCTGTGTTCTTCGCATCGTCCAGGCGCCGCGCGTCCGGAATAACCGGAATCTCGCCACTCGGCAGCTCCTTGGCCTTGCCCTCTTGGAAGCGCGGGAGCTCCAAGGTGAACGTCGAGCCTGTCCCCAGCCGGGACCACAGGGAAACGCTGCCGCCGTGGTTAGCCATCACGTGCTTCACGATGGCCAACCCCAGCCCCGTGCCGCCCGTGTCGCGCGAGCGCGCCTTATCCACGCGGAAGAACCTCTCGAACACCCGCTTCTGGTCGTCCTGGGAAATGCCGATGCCCCGGTCCGTCACACGGATGGTCACGGTATCGCCGTGTGCTTCGCGGGAAATAGAAACGGGCGAGCCCTCCGGCGAATAGTTGATGGCGTTGGTCAGAAGGTTGGAGACGCTGGTAACCAACAGTCCCTTGTCGCCCTTCACCATCGCCCCGGAACGCCCGTCCTTAACCAGGTCGATATTGCGCGCCTCGGCTGCCAAACGGCAGCGATCAATCGCGTCCTCGATGATTTTGTCAATGCTCAAGACCTCCAGGTCCGGCAGCGATTCCGCACCCTGCAGTTTCGATAGGCTGATCAGCTCGGTGATCATCTGGTTCATGCGGCGCACTTCGACGATCAGCTTCGAGCCGAAATACTCCACGGCATCTTCGTCGTCACGCACCGACATGAGGGTCTCCACCAGCAGCGAGATCGCCCCCACCGGAGTCTTGAGCTCGTGGGAGACGTTGGCCACGAAGTCGCGGCGGGCGGATTCCATGCGCACGGATTCGGAATCGTCGGTGGCGTACACCACCGCGAAGCGGTCATCTACAAGGGAAAGCAGCTGAACCTGCCCGGCCACCGCAATGACGGGTCGGTTGCTGCGGCGCGGTGGGGGCAGGAAGTTCAGCTCGCGGGGCTCCTGGTCGGCGAATACCCGCTCCACCATCTTCCACGCTTCGGCGTTCAGGTTCCGCTCGTGCACCAGGCCCAGCTCGTGGGCACGCGGGTTGGAAAGCACAACGTTGCGCTTGCGATCCACCACCGCCACCGCATCGGGCGAGGACTGGATGGCGAAGTGCAGAACCTGCGCCACCGTGGAAACACGATTGCCCTCGAGCTCCCTTTGGGTGTGGGTGTTGCGCTGAGCCTTCACTCGCTTGCGGTATCCCCACATGCCGAGTGCGCCCAGGCACACACCGACGATCAGCCCAAAGAGCAGCCCAAGGGCAACCCCTGAGGTTAGAAATCCCAAGGCTATAACTTAGCCCGGCTCTTACTTAGCCTGGCCCTGTGCGGCGACGGCTGCGGCGCCAGCGGCAGCTGCCTCCGGATCCAGGTAGTCGCCACCCGGGTTCAGAACCTTGCCATCCGCGTCGATGCGGTAGACCAGCGGGATGCCGGTCGGGATGTTCAGGCCCGCAATGTCCTCGTCGGAGATCTGGTCCAGGTGCTTAACCAGCGCACGCAGGGAGTTGCCGTGTGCGGCAACCAGGACGGTCTCGCCGTTCTTCACGCGCGGCTCGATCTCTTCCTCGTAGTACGGGATGAAGCGCTTGACGACGTCCAGCAGGCACTCGGTAGCTGGAATCTCAGGCAGGTCGGCGTAGCGCGGGTCGTTGGTCTGCGCATACTCGTTGTTAGCGTCGATGGCCGGCGGCGGGGTGTCGTAGGAACGGCGCCAAGCCATGAACTGCTCTTCGCCGTACTTGTCCTTGGTCTCTGCCTTGTTGAGGCCCTGCAGCGCGCCGTAGTGGCGCTCGTTCAGGCGCCAGTCGCGCACGACGGGGATCCAGTGGCGATCCGCCGCATCGAGGGCGATGTTGGCGGTGGTGATGGCGCGGCGCAGCAGGGAGGTGTACAGGATGGTCGGCTCCAGGCCAGCTTCCTTGATCATCTCGCCGCCACGCACCGCCTCCGCGCGGCCCTTGTCGGTCAGTCGCACGTCTACCCAACCGGTGAACTGGTTGGACGCGTTCCATTCACTCTGGCCGTGACGCAGCAGAATCAGATTTCCGTGGGTGTTGTTTTGCTCGCTCATACTCCCAATTCTGCCATGATGTGCGCCCGCGTGCCCCTGGATTCGGCGGCACCGCCTATTCTGCCTATTCTTCCGAGCCTGCTTCTGTTTCCTGCGCTTCGCCTTGCTCACCGCCGTCAGCACCACCGCGCTCCGTACCGTCGCTAGTGCCGTCTAGGTCGGGAGTGCTCGGGCTCTTTGCTTCGGACGCCAACTTGGATCCCGGTGGCGGCGCCAACAACTGAACCTCCTGTTCGGAGGGCTTGAGGTGTGCGAAGGCCGCGAGGTTCATAGTCGGTTCACCACGTGACAGGCGCCATGCCCACTCGTGGCGAATAGAGGAGGCAAAGCCACGCTCCAGGATGCGGTTGAAGTCCGCATCCGCCCGCTCCAGGACCTGCCCCAGGATCCGCTGAATGTCCTCGCTGCTGGTGTTATCCGAGAACTGGCCCACCAGGTAGATGTCGTTGTTCCGGTCCAGCGTGTAGTGCACTCCAAAGTTGCGGCGGTTGGCGTGCAGCAGCAGCTTGTAGACCTCCTCCTGGCCTTCCTCCACCGCGCGGCAAACAAAAGCCTCCACGCGGAACATGCCGTCCTGCGGAATGAAGATGCAGTTTGTCTTCAGGCGCTTCTCGCCCGGCAGCACGACCACGACGTTGCCGTCGTGCCCGGCCGGCCCCTCGGGGAGGGTGTACTCGACTTCCGCTTCGTCCAGAAGCTCACAAATCCGTGTGCGATCCATAAGCCCCAAACTACATTTCCGCCTGCCCCGGCGCAGTCACCTTGGATTTTCCCCGGTTCTACCCGGCAGGCTGGCGCTCCCCACGGTGGCCGGCGGGCGGCAGTTCTTCGTACAGCTTGTACAGAGCTTCCGCGGATGCCCGCCAGGAGAACTTTGCGGCGTGGCTGGGGGCATACTCCCCCATTGCAATGCGCAGATCGTCATCCGACACCAGCTTGCCTAGCGCATCGGCCCAGTCGCCCGCATCGTGGCCGTCCACCAGCAGGCCGGACTTCTCATCCTCCACCGCAATCGGCAGGCCACCGGTGCGCGTAGCCACGACAGGCGTGCCGCACGCCTGCGCCTCGAGCGCCACTAACCCAAAGGACTCGTTGTAGCTGGGCACGGCCACAATGTCCGCCGCCCGGTACACGCCCACCAGCTCCTCGGGCGGGCGCGGAGCCAAAAAGCGCACGCAGCGGCTAATCCCCAGCTCCTCGGCCAGCAGCTGTAGTCGCTCCAGCTCGTTGCCGCCAGCCCCGGAAGATCCACCGCAGATCACCACAGCCAGCTGCTGTTGGGGGTGCCTGTTCAGCAACTCCGCGACTGCTCGCAGCAGTACCTGCGGCCCCTTCAACCGCTGTAACCGGCCGACGAAACCAATGACCTTCGTACGGAAGGGAATGCCCAGTTCGCGGCGGGAGCGCTCGGTCGCACGATCCGATCCAGGCGTGAAGCGATCCACGTTTGCCCCCGGTGGGACGACCTTGATCGCGCACGTGGTGGCGTCATAACCCTCAATAAGATCCTGCACCTCCTGGTTCGTGTTTACGATCAGCAGATCCGCATTGTCCACGATCTGCTGTTCGCAGATGCGGCGCGATTCCGGCTCGCGCGAATCACCGTCGGCCAGGGAATTGTTCTTCACCGCCGCTAGCGTGTGCGCCGTGTGCACCCAGGGAACCTGCCAGAGGTCGCGCAACAGCCACCCAACCTGTCCGGAGAGCCAATAGTGCGAGTGAATCAGGTCGTAGCTCACCCCCTCCTCGCGGCAAAAAGCCAGGATCGAGCCTGTGAACGCCGCCAGCTGGGTGGGCAGCTCCTCCTTCGACAGCCCCTCGTACGGTCCAGCCACGCAGTTGATCACCCTTAATCCCGGGCGGACGTTGACTACCTCGCCCTGCAGCGGCCGAGTCGCGCGGGTAAATACGTCGACGGTGACGCCCCTACGTTCCAGCTGCTCAGCAATGTTTTTGATGTACACGTTCATCCCGCCGGCATCCCCCGTGCCGGGTTGCTCGAGGGGTGAGGTGTGCATGGAGATCATAGCGACGCGCATACCGCCCAAGCTTAGCCAGGTTAGAGCGAGGCTGGGGGTAGGTGGCGTCCGCAGAAAATTTGCTTAATTCCACCAAAGAAAATGAGAAAGTTAGATAGGGTGCCAAAGTAACGTGCATCACGTTTTGAAGACTGTTTCTTTAGACCTAAGGGATCTACATGACTGACACCGAGCGCCCAGAGGGAACGGCCTGGAAGGACAAGCCTTACCTGAAGTACTACGCGGAGTGGACTCCGCACAGCCTGGAGTACCAAGACGACACCATGGCTAAGCTTCTCGACCGTACTGTCGCCGAACACTCGAGCGCCGACATCCTGGACTTCTTTGGCCAGACGACGACCTACGGAGATTTCCTCAAGCAGGTCAAGAGCGTGGCCGCTGGCCTTCGTGAGCTGGGCGTGCGCCCGGGCGACCGCGTGGCCGTAACACTGCCGAACTGCCCGCAGCACCTGATTACGATCTTCGCTGTTCACAAGCTGGGCGCCGTTGTGGCAGAACACAACCCGCTGTACACCGCCCGCGAGCTGGAGGGCCCCTGCAAGGACCACGCAGCGAAGGTTGCAGTGGTTTGGGACAAGATCGCCCCCATGTTCCAGGAGCTTTCGCGCACCACTCCGCTGGAGAAGGTCGTCAGTGTGAACATGATCGACGCGATGCCTCTGGTGAAGCGCCTGGCTCTGAAGCTGCCGATCAAGTCCATCAAGGAAAAGCGCGACCAGCTGCACGGCGAGGCGCCGGGCACCATCCCGTTTTCTCAGCTACTGAGTGCCAAGTTCGGCGGCGATGGATCCGACATCGAAAACTGCCCGGAGACGACACAGGACTCCCCTGCGTTCATCCTCTTCACTTCCGGTACGACCGGTAAGCCCAAGGGCGCGCAGCTGACGCACGGCAACGTCATGTCCAACGTTGTCCAGGGACAGTCCTGGATCAGCGGCATCGGCGAGCGTGGTCAGGAGAAGTTTCTCGCCGCCCTCCCCTTGTTCCACATCTACGGCCTGACGCTGACCGCCGCACTGGCCGTATCCACCGGCGGCAAGCTGCTACTACTGCCGAAGCCGGAGATTCCGCTGATTGTGGATCAGCTGAAGCGCGAGACCCCCACCTACATGCCGGGTGTACCTACCCTGTACGACAAGATCCTGGCTGCCGCGGATGAGCACAACCTGGACCTGCGCGGAATCGCCAACGCTCTGTCCGGTGCGGCGCCGCTGCCGGTGCACACCACCCTGGAGTGGGAGAAGAAGACGGGCGGCAAGATCGTGGAGGGCTATGGCCTGACCGAGTCCGGCCCGATCCTCGTTGCGAACCCCGTCACCCCGGAGCGCCGCGCGGGCTACATCGGCATCCCGTTCCCGGATACGGAAATGCGCGTGGCCGACCCGAACGACTTCAGCAAGACCATGCCGGACGGCGAGCCGGGTGAACTACTGGCCCGCGGCCGCCAGGTTTTCCACGGGTACATCAACATCCCGGATGAGGATCAGCCATTCTACGAAGACTGGTTCTGCACTGGTGACATGGCCGTGATGGAGCCGGACGGGTTCATCAAGATCGTCTCCCGCATCAAGGAAATGATTATTACCGGCGGATTCAACGTTTACCCCGCCGAGGTGGAGGAGTTCCTGGAGGAACACGAGCAGATCCAGAAGGCCGGCGTGGTTGGCCTGCCTCAGGACGACGGCTCCGAGGAGGTTGTCGCCGCTATTGTCCTGGAGGACGGCGTGAGCGAGGCCGACTTCGACAAGGAGGCCATCCGTGAGTGGGCTCGCGAAGGCCTGACCCGCTACAAGGTGCCGCGCCGCTACTTCGTCATCGACGAAATGCCGGCCGACCTGATCGGCAAAATCCGCCGGCGAGAGGTTAAGGATCTGATCATGACAATGCTGTAGGCGAACATTTCCCCTCTTCTAATCTTCTAACTCTTTCTTCTAGCCCTTCCCGAGTTCGGCGAATGCGTCGGGCTCGGGTTTCGGCTTTCTTAGCTCCCTAAGCGCCGAATGTCGCTAGAACGGGAATGCGTTAAAGGCAATTATTCCCATTTGCGCAAAGAAGCAGGTCGGGACGTTGCACAGTTTTGGTAGGCGGCTTTTTCAATTACAGATTCCCGTTCTAACGACATTTCATTCCTAAGACACCCCAATAAACCACCTTTAGGGTCCAGAGTTACCCAGATTTATATTGTTGCGAAAACAATACTGTAATCTGTATCACATGCGCGAATTGAAATGCTTCGTCATCCACGCGCCACCCGTACGGCACCCGTACGCCAACTAAACACCAACTGAATACCAACCGAACGCCATCAATACGCACAGAAATGCAGGTGAGTCGACGATGACAACCACGCAAAACCCAGCGCACACAGCCAAGGGCGCGGGCACCCCAGCCGGAGGCGCTAGCGCCTCCCCTAGCACCTCCCCCGGCGCGGCCCAAGCCAAGCGCCCGCCCGGCTGGAAGGACTCCAAGAAGTACGCCTGGACTTTCAGCCTCTTCCCGGCGGCCATTCCGCTGATCGTGTGGGGCGTTGCCTCCTGGCTGAAGGCTATCAACGGCCCCGACCTGCTGATTCACATCACCTGGTGGGCCGGACCTATTGCGGTGTTTATCCTGATCCCACTGGCCGACGTCATCCTCGGCCGCGATGGCGAGAACGTACCGGAGGAATTCGTCCCCTGGCTGGAAGAAACCAAGTACTACCGGGTGGTCACGTACCTTTACTTCCCCATCATGCTGGCCAGCCTCATTGCCTGCTGCTACCTGTGGACCAGCTCGGAGCTGTCGATGATCGACCGCCTGGGCCTCGCCTGGTCGATGGGCATGAGCTCCGGCATCGGCATCGTAGCCGCCCACGAACTGGGCCACAAGAAGGGCAGCTTCGAGCGCTGGATGGGCAAGATCACCCTGGCCGTCCCCGCCTACGGGCACTTCTACATCGAGCACAACAAGGGCCACCACGTTAAGGTCGCCACCCCGGAGGACCCGGTGAGCTCCCGCATGGGCGAAAACGTCTACACCTACCTGGTTCGCTCCATCCCCCACCAGATCCCGCGCGCCTGGAATATCGAGAAGAAACGCCTGGCACGCAAGGGCAAGTCCCAATTCCACCTCAGTAATGAGGTGCTGAACGCTTGGCTGGTTACCGTGCTGGTCTGGGGCGGGCTGTTCATCGCCTTCGGCATCTACATTCTGCCGTGGATGCTCATCCAGGCCGTGCTGGGCATCGCCCTGCTGGAGTTCGTGAATTACCTGGAGCACTACGGCCTGTTGCGTCAGAAGCAGCCGGATGGCCGCTACGAGCGCTGTACCCCGGAGCATTCCTGGAACTCCGATAATCTGACCACCAATATTTTCCTCTACCAGCTGCAGCGCCACTCGGATCACCACGCGAACCCGACGCGCCGCTACCAGTCGCTGCGCTCGGATGTGAAGGCTCCGGAACTGCCGGCTGGCTATGCGACGATGATCGCCATGGCTTCGATTCCGCCGCTGTGGTTCAAGGTCATGGATAGTCGCCTAATGAAGCACTACAACTACGACGTCGCCAAGGCGAATGTCCTGCCTGGCAAGGAAGAAAAGATGGCTGCGAGGTGGCAGCGATGAGCACGACCACCCCAACCGGAACCACCATCAACCCGCCCAACCCAACCATCCACTATGTGCTTAGTGGCGTAGGGACGGCAATCGGCGCTTTCTTCCTCCTACTCGCGGTTTTGGGTTTGTTCGGCGCGCCCGCTTTGAGCAACGTCGTACCTTGGCCGCTGGTAATCAGCCTCTTCTTCCTTATCCCCGGGATCGCCGGCTTGTGGCGCGGCCCCGGCCAGCCCTCGACGTACGAAATCCCTCGTCCGAAGCAGCGCAAGTTCACCGACAAGAACCGCGCGGCCAACGCTGCTTCTAAATGACGCCCCTAGCCCCAACCCCAACCACTTCAGTCCAAGCGAAGGAGTCCCCCCATGTCCGTTTTCCAGTGCCCCGTCTGTGACTATCGATTCGATGAGGCCGTAGGCGATCCCGCCGAGGGCTTCGACCCCGGCACCCCGTGGTCCGAGGTGCCGGATGACTGGTTCTGCCCGGACTGTGGCGTCCGCGACAAAGTCGATTTCGAGCTGGTCGGCTAGTTCCAGCTAGTCGATGCTCACGCCGACCCAGATCGGCTCCGGCTCCAGAACTACTCCGAAGGCTTCGCGCACTCCGGCTCGCACGGCGCGCGCCAGCGCCACCACATCCGCGCTGGTCGCGGAACCGCGGTTGGTTAGGGCCAGGGTGTGCTTGGTGGACAGGGAGGCGCGATCATTCCCCGGCACGTGCCAGCCCTTCGCAAACCCGGCGCGTTCGATCAGCCACGCCGCCGAGAACTTGAACTGCGGCTCGCCTGCGCCCGCGTCAGCAGCCGCGCCGGCTCCAGTACCAGCACCGCCACCCTTTACCGGGTACAGGGGCATCGACTCCGCCTCGGCATCTCCGCACTTCTTCCGCACGGCGGCCACAACCGCGTCGCGCGCCTCCTCGCCAGTGACAATCGGATTCGTGAAGAAGGACCCTGCCGACCACGTATCGTGGTCCCCCGCATCCAGAACCATGCCCTTGCCCGCGCGCAGTTCCAGCACGGCCTGGCGCACGTCTGCAGCGGGCCGGCGGATCTCCCCGGCGGCAGCCTCGTCCGCATCCACGCCCAAGCGTCGCGCCAGCTCGCCGAAGCGCAGTGGCACGCTCAGCCCGTCGGTGGTTAGCTGGAACTCCACTGCCGTCACCACAGCCCGCGAAGTGAACTTCAGGTTCGAGTAGCGATACCCCAGGTCCAGGGCGGAAGGTTCCACCCACTCGAGCTCACCGCTCGTGCGGTCGTACAACTGCACGCGCCGCAGCACCTGCGCAACCTCCGCACCATACGCGCCAACGTTCTGCACAGGTGTGGCGCCCACGGAGCCAGGAATCCCGCTCAGACACTCCAACCCGCCGAGCCCGGCCTCCACCGTCGCGGCCACCAGCTGATCCCATTCAACTCCCGCGAAGGCCCGCACCAGTCCGGTCTCGCAATCAAGCAAAACGTCCCCGTCGCCCGCGCTCAACAGCACCACGACCAGCTGGGATACCTCATGCCCCTCGCCCACCACGAGGTTCGATCCACCGCCGACGACAAGCAGCGGCTGTGTGTGGGCGTCCAAAAAAGAAACGACCTGGGCGACAGCCTCCGCTGAAGAGCACTCGACAACCCCGGCGGGTGCGGCGCCGATGCGCAGGGTGGTCATTTCGGCGAAGGAACGGCTGGTCACCCGTGTGCCGGGGATGGAAACCGGGTCGGCACCGGTGCCACTGAGGCGCTCCAGAAGATGGCGTGCGCGTTCTTCGGACGTGAAATGTGCGTTATTTGTCGAATCAGTCACATCACTAAAGGTAGTCTGTTGGCATGACTACTCACAGCGAGAACACTGCAACGATTAACTTCCCCATTGAAAAGGTCTACGAGGCACTGTCCTCCGCGAACTACTGGGCATACGAGGTCGAGAACATCGGCGACGAGCCTGGCGAGGTAAACTCCTTTACCCCTGAGCCGATCGAGGCCGTCCTCTTCGAGCTGCTGCCGAAGTCCGCTCTGCCGGAGGCTGTGCGCGGCATGGTTTCCCAGGATCTGAAGCTCAAGCGCGTCGTCGAGTTCGGCCCGCTGGCTGACGGCACCACCACCGGTAAGGTCAACGCAGAGGTCAAGGGCGCACCGGTTTCCTTCTCCGCAGATGTCACCCTGAACGGCTCCGGTGACTCCACCGAGCTGAAGGCCGACTGCGCCGTGGACGTGAAGATCCCGATGATGGGCGCCGTCCTGGAGCCGAAGGTTGCCGAGTGGGTGGAGGAGTTCTTGACCCGCGAGGCCGCCCTGATCCAGAAGTGGATCAGCGACAACGCTTAAAGCCCGGCATAGGCTCTGCCTGGACCTTTAACGAAAACCTACTCACTCACCTGAAAGGCTCGGTTAACCCGCGTGGCTGACCACGCCCACAATCTCAAGGCCCGTTCGTGGAATACGGACGGGCCTGTTGGCGTCCCTACCCGCGGAACGACTGGCTACAACCGTCTGCGCAAGTCCGACCGCTGGCTGGTGGCGCAGCCGCGGGTACAGGCCCAGCTGCGGGGTGCCGTGCTGCACGAGCACCGCAACCCCGTGGCCGTCGACGTCGGCTACGGGGCTTCCCATACCACTACCTGCGAGTGGGCTCGGTGGCTGCGGACTATTGCTCCCTCGGTGGAGGTCACCGGCCTGGAGATCGAGCCTTCCCGCGTGCTCCCCGACCGCGAGGGCGTGCACTTCGCCCTCGGCGGCTTCGAGTTAGCGGGATTGCAGGCGGACGTTGTGCGCGCCTTTAACGTGCTGCGCCAATACGACGTGGACCAGGTGCAGGCCGCGTGGGACACGATGCGTGCGAACCTGCGCCCCGGTGGCGTGATCATCGAGGGCACCTGCGACGAGGTCGGCCGCCGCTCCTGCTGGGTACTCCTGGATGAGGCCGGCCCGCAGTCCCTGACTCTCGCATGGGACCCGCAGGACATCGAAAAACCCTCCGACCTGGCCGAACGCCTGCCGAAGATCCTGATTCACCGCAACACCCCCGGCCACCTCATCTACGACGTCCTCACGGAGCTCGACCGCTGCTGGGAACGCGCCGCACCCCTGGCCGTCTTTGGGCCACGGGTACGGTGGCGCTCGGCGAAGCAGGAGTTCTTGGGTTCTTTTGGTGACGCCCGCTCTCCCGCGGCGCGGCTCAACCCGCGCCGCCGCTTGGCGGATAATTCAATTACCTTGCCATGGTCAATGGTCTACGAGCCTGTGCGTTAGCTATCTGTTCGCTGCCAACTCTTGTCTTAACTATGGGCTCAAAAGTGGGCTGGGGCTAAGATACGGGTTGGCACAGCCCCGACGATAAGGAACACTGATACGGGTGACTAACCCACAAAACCCTTCACAGAATCCGTCCTCCAATGCCGGCAACGGCAGCAATGGCGCCGTCGGCGCCGGCGCTAACACCGGTGGCAACGAGAACCAGACGGCTGTCTGGAACACCAGCGGCAACAGCAACCCGAACCAGTACGGCTCTGGGTACGGCGCCCCGCGGGGACAGCAGGGCCAGGCGGGCCAGCCGAACCAGCAGCTGCAGTTTGGCCAGCCGGGGCAGCAGGGCGCCTACGGCCAGGTGGGCGCGTACGGTCAGCCACCGCAGAATATGTACCAGCAGCAGCCAAAGAAGAGCAAGCTTTGGCTGAAGGTCCTTATCGGATTCTTGCTTGTCGTTGTTTTGCTGCTGCTCCTCGCCGAGTTTGGCCTCCGCTGGTTCATGAAGGACCAGATTCAGAGCGCGTTTAGGGAGCAACAGCAGGAATCCGGCGTGTCCGAACCCGTGGATCCGGATATTTCCCTGGGCGCTTCCCCAGTGCTGCTAGGAATTGTGCAGGGCAAGATCCCCCAGATGACGGTCGACATCCCCTCCACGCTGGACATCACCTACGAGGGGCAGGATAAGTCCAAGCCCCGGATCACCGGCGAGCCCGCGGTTCACCTGGAGCTGCGGGACATGAAGATGGATACCGACAACCCCGATAACGCCGTGGTGGGCGACCTGCGACTGCGGACGGTCATTACCAAGGAGATGCTGCTGGCTCAGGCCTCCGAAAGCGCCAGCGACGGCGGTGGGGATGAGGACAACCCGCTGGCTGGGTTCCTGCAGATCACTGACGTGCGTCCCAACCCGGACAAGCAGACCCTAAGCTTCGAACTCACTGGCGGTCTGGCGACCTTCGAGGTCAAGCCAGTCATCCAAGACGGGCAGATGAAGATGGAGATGGAAAACGTCTCCCTGCTGGGTATCGACCTTCCGGAATCCTTCACCAAGGAGATGGAGTCGCAGCTGGAGGACTCCATCCCCGCTGATGTCCAGGGCGGCATGGACTTCGAATCCATCAACGTCACCGACGAGGGGCTGGAAGTAAACATGCACGGCACGGACGTTAACTTCGCCGAGCTGGACACGGGCTCCGCCACCGGCGGCTCCAGTGGCGGCAGCGGCTCTGACGGTGGCAGCGGATCCGGTGGTTCCGGCGGCAGTGACTCGGGCAATCCCGAGGACGCGGACCTTACCCGCCCCTGGAAGGAGGACGGCCCGGTCGGTTCCTCCGACATGGCCGCCTAACAGCGCCCCCTAGGCTCCCCAAGATTCTTCTAGGCGCCCAGCACCTTCGCTGCAGCGGAAACCCCCAGGCGGGTAGCTCCCGCCTCAATCATCGCCAGGGCCGCATCCCAATCGCGTATACCACCCGAGGCCTTGATTCCCACCAGGCCCGCGGCGATGCGCTCTTCCTCCCCCATGCCGAACGGCGCCAGCTTCCCCAACTTGCGCAGCTCATCGGCCATGATGCTCACAGCCTCCACGCTCGCACCACCCGCCGGGTGGAAGCCCGTGGAGGTTTTTACGTAGTCCGCCCCCGCCTGCACGCACGCGCGCACGGCAGTGCGCAGCTGCTCCTCGTCCAGCAGTGCGGACTCCACGATCACCTTCAGCACCAGCGGGTGCGGCACGGCCTCCCGCACGGTGATCAGCTCCGCCAGAAGCGCATTCTGATCCTTCGCCAGGGCCGCCGCCACGTCGATCACCACATCAATCTCTTCGGCACCCAACTGCGCGGCATAACGCGCCTCGGTGGCCTTCACCAAGGAGGCGTGCTTGCCGCTAGGGAACCCGGCTACGGTGGCGACGCGCAGCGTGGCGTCAGCACCCGAAGATCCCGAAGACACCACAGACCCCAGGGGCAGCATAGAGGGCGACACGCACACCGCGCCGCACCCCAACTCCGTGGCCTCGCGCACCAGGGCCGCCACGTCGTCGCGCGATGCTTCGGGCTTCAGTAACGTGGCATCCAGAATGGCGGCGACAGCCTCGCGGGAGACCTTAGAACGATCGAACGCAGTCACCAGGAACCACCCGAATTATCCAGCACGTCGCGGATCGCGGGGCGCACGTCCTGCCAGTAAATGCCGACGATGACCGCCGCGATGATCCACAGCAGCTCGATTGCGATGAAGAAACTCAGGATAGACAGCGCCACCGCACCGCCCATCAGCATCAACCAGTTCTGCTTCTCGCGGTCGATAACCATAAAGGCATCGTCGCGGGTGCTAGCCAGCTGCGCCAGGCCGATGGCCGCGAGGATGAAGATAGCCACCGCCAGCGCCAAGTTAATGCCCGAGTATGCGTAGTACAACGCCGTTAGAACCATGTGCATGCCACTCAGCCTAACGCAAAGATCAGCTCAGTCAGGGAGTAAATCGCCAGGCCAGCCAACGCACCCACAATCGTGCCATTCACGCGGATGAACTGCAGGTCCTTGCCCACCATCAGCTCGATCTTGTCGGAAGCCTCCTGCGCGTCCCACCGCTCAACCGTCTCGCCGATGATGCCGGTGACCTCACCCGCATAGTTATCGGCAAGGTAGCTGGCCGCGCCAACGATGCGCCGTTCTAGTTCTTCGCGCAGCTCTGGCTCTTCCTGGATACGACGCCCATACGCCTCCACCCATTGCGCAATCTGCCGGCGCAGTAGGGAATCTGGGTCGCGGGACCAGGCGGTGAGTGTTGCGCGGGTGGATTCCCACAAGCGGCCGGGCATCGCGGTGACAGGCCCGGAGGTCATGACGTCATTCTTGAAGCCCTCCACCCGGGCGATCATCTTTTCATCGTGCTGGAGGTCCTGCGAAAGCTGGTAGATGAACGAGCGCAGCTGGCGGCGGGCATCGTGGTTGGGATCTCGGCGAACGTCGCCGGTGAATTCCACCAGCTCGCGGTACACGCGGGAGCCTACGAGTTCACGGACGAAGCGAGGTGCCCAAGACGGGGTGCGCTCATCGATGAGGCGGACAACGAAGTCTTCGGAGGTGCGGGCCTTGTCGTCCATCCAAATGACGATTGCGTCGACTGCGGGTTCAGTGCGGCCTTCCTCGATCAGTTGCTCCAGGCCGCGGCCCAGCGGCGGGCCCCAGGTGGGTTCGCTGAGCTTGTCGATGACCAGGGCGCGGAGGACTTGCTCTGCTTCCTGAGGGTTGATGCCGTTAACTGTGAGATCGATGATTTTTCCGGCCTCCTGCGAGACTCGGTTGGCGCCGCCGTCGTTGACAACCCAATCGCTGGCACGCTCCGGGATTCGCGCCTTGCGGAGCTTATCGCTGATGAGGGCGGCATTGAGGAAGTTCTCCCCCACGAACTCGCTGAGTGCGTGGCCGACCTGGTCTTTCTTCCGCTTGATGATGGCCGTGTGCGGGATGGGGATGTGCAGCGGATGGCGGAACAGGGCAGTGACGGCGAACCAGTCGGCGAGAGCACCGACCATGCCGGCTTCGCTGGCTGCGCGGACGTAGCCGATCCAGGCGCCGGGGTTGCCCTGGTATTCAAGCCAGCGCATGGCCACGTAGATGAGGGTCGCGATGACTAGCAGACCGGTGGCGATGGCCTTGTGTTTGCGCAGTTCCGCCCTGCGGGCGGCCTCGGTAGCCGGATCGGGACCCGGGACCTGGGACAGCGGTGAGTCCAAGTGTGGTGATGCCTGGGCGGCCTGTGGCGATGACGGCCTGGGGGTCTGGGGCGATGTTGGCTGGGCCGCTGGTTGCTGCTGATGCACAGGCTCGGGTCGGCCTGATGCAGTGGGGTTTTCGGAAGCAGTCATTGTTCAATTATGGCACCACTTGGGGCGTCAACATGGGTCCCGCTGGGCACCAGCGATCCCCGCATGTGTTGGCCGCCAGAGCAGGTATACGGCTGCGATGTCGCTAGATCGGGAATGTGTTAAAGACAACCCTTCTCATCTATCCAAAACGCCTGGTCAAAGCGTTGACTATTTTTGGCGGTTGGGAAGCTGGGCGTACACATTCCCGTTCTAACGACATTCCCCATTAGCCAATGCACAACCACATTGGGCGAAGCAAGACCGCGCCACCCAAACAGGCGACGCGGTCTGCGCAAATGGAGGTGTATACAAGCACCGGCAGGCGGTGCTTAGCAGTAGCTAGCCGACGCTAGATGATGCGGCCGGAACGTTTCTTGTAGTCGCGGTAGTTCTTGCGACCTGCGTGAATACACGCAGAGCCAACAACTACAGCAACAACGGACATTACAACGCCGATAATCAGGTACGTCATGCCGTTTTCCTGAGTCCCGGACATGTTGGTAGCCAGACCGAACACGATGGTACCCAGACCCGGCATCAGCAGCAGCCAAAAGCCCATGCCGATCCAAGTGAGGGAGCGCTGCAGCGAAGAGTGCGGCGCATCAAAGCTGGACGGCTGGTAGCCATCAACGTAGTAACGCTCCATGTGCAGGTTCTCACTGAGTGCCATGGTTCTCTCCTACTTTCTGATACTTGTCTTGGAGTTGATCTTAGTCATCCTTGCCGCGGAAAGCGGCACGGGTGCGTTCCTTTGTGATAGCTGACACAGCCGTCAGCGGGATACCCGCCGGGCAAACGTCAGCACACTCGCCGTACAGCGAGCAAGGACCGAAAGTACCCTCGATCTCATCAACCATCTTGCGGGCGCGCTTGCCGCGCTCCTCACGCCCCATCGGGGACAGCGTCAGGTGCACCAGCTTCGCGCCGGTGAACAGGTGAGCTGCACCGTTCGGGCAAGCTGCAACACAGGCGCCACAGCCGATGCAGGCTGCGTGGTCCAGTGCCTTCTCGGCGTCGGAGTGGTTCACCAGCAGGGAGTCGGCATCCGGGGCGGTGCCGGCCATTACGGACACGAAGCCACCCTTCTCCATCACGCGATCCAGTGCGGAACGGTCGACGACCATGTCCTTGATAACCGGGTACGCAGCGGAACGCAGCGGCTCCAGCTTGATGGTGTCGCCATCGTTGAAGGAAACCAGGCGCTGCTGGCAGGCCGGCTTGTTCTGGTCCGGGCCGTGGGGGCGGTCGTTGACCATCAGGCCACAGGTACCACAGATACCCTCACGGCAGTCCGAGGCGAAGGCAAAGGGCTCCTTGCCGTCCTCAACGTACTTGTTGTTTACGTGGTCGAGCAGCTCCAGGATGGACATCTGCTCTGCAGCGTCGTCAACGTCAACAGACTCGAAGTGGCCTTCGGCATTCGGGCCCGCCTGACGCCAGATTTCAAGATGCAGTTTCATTACTTGTAATTCCTTGTCATCAGCGGGATACGGTCGAAGTACAGGGGCTCGGAGTGGCGGATGAACTTGTTCTCGCCATTCGGCTCCCAGGCGGAGACGAAGCACCAGTTGTCATCGTCACGCTCTGCCTCGCCGTCTTCGGACAGGTGGTCATCGCGGTAGTGGGCACCACAGGACTCGTCGCGGTCCAGTGCGTCCACGCACATCAGCTCACCCAGATCCAGGTAGTCGGCAACGCGGGTTGCGTACTCCAGGGTCTGGTTCATTTCCTCGGTACCGCCCGGGATGTGGACGTTCGCCCAGAAGTCCTTGCGCAGGGCGCGGATCTTCTCGATGCCGTCCTTCATGTCCTTCACGTTGCGGGACACACCACAGGAGAAGTACAGGATCTCGCCCAGCTGGCGGTGGTAGTACTCCGGACCGTGCGGGTTGTCGCCCTTGATGGTGGTCAGACGTTCGATGCGGTCCTTAGCACGCTGCAGGGCTTCCTGAGCTGCCGGGGAATCGGCGGCCGGAATCTCCTCGCCCAGGTGCGGTGCCAGGTAGTTCGGGATGGTGAACGGCAGGGTGAACCAGCCCTCCACAGAGGAGGACAGCAGGGAGTTAGCACCCAGGCGGTTCGCGCCGTGGTACATCCAGGAGGACTCGCCAGAGCAGAACAGACCGTCGATGGACGTCATCTCGTTGAAGTCAGTCCACAGGCCACCCATGGTGTAGTGGCAGGTCGGGGCAATGCGCATCGGGGTCTCGTAAGCGGACTCGCCGATGGCCTCTTCGTACATCTGGATCAGGTTGGAGTAGCGCTCGCGGATCGTGTCCTTGCCCAGGCGCTGGATAGCGTCACCCAGATCCAGGTACACGGAGTTCTTCATCGGGCCCACACCGTAGCCAGCGTTAATCTGCTGAGCGTTGGCGCGGGAAGCGATGTCACGCGGAACCAGGTTGCCGAAGGCCGGGTAGCGGCGCTCCAGGAAGTAGTCGCGCTCGTCCTCCGGGATGTCGTTCGGCTTGCGGTCGTCGCCCTTCTTCTTCGGAGTCCAGATGCGGCCGTCGTTACGCAGCGACTCGGACATCAGGATCGTCTTGGACTGCCAGGTGGAGTTCACCGGCAGGCCCGTCGGGTGGAACTGCACAAAGGACGGGGACGCCATGTATGCACCCAGCTCGTAGGCGCGCATGATGGCCGAGGCGTTGGAGTTCTTGGCCAGCGTGGACATGTGGTACACGTTGCCGTAACCGCCGGTGGCCAGCACGGTTGCGTGGCCGGTGTGAGCCTTCAGCTCGCCGGTTAGCAGGTTGCGCATGATCACGCCCTCACAGCGGCCATTGTTAACGATCAGGTCAACCAGGTCGTTGTGGGTGAAGATCTCCACGTGGCCGGCACCGATCTGGCGGTACAGCGCAGAGGTGGTGGCCAGCTGCAGCTGCTGACCCGTTTGGCCACGGGTGTAGTAGGTGCGGGAGACCTGAACGCCACCGAAGGAACGGGTTGCCAGGGTGCCGCCGTACTCGCGGGAGAACGGCGCGCCGACAGCGTTCATGTGGTCGATAACCTTCGGGGACTCCATAGCCAGGCGCCAGCAGTCGTTCTCGCGGCAACGGTAGTCGCCGCCCTTGACCGTGTCCTTAGCGTGCAGGTAGGTGGAGTCGTTATCCAGCTTCTTACCGCGGGAGGAGTTCACACCACCCTGCGCAGCAATGGAGTGCGCGCGGCGCGGGGAGTCGTGGTAGGTGAACACCTTGACGTCGTATCCCAGCTCGCCGAGTGCGGCGGCTGCAGCGCCACCGGCCAGGCCGGTGCCGACGATGAGGATGCGGAACTTGTTGCGGTTCAGCGGAGACACCATTCCGAAGTGCTCCTTCGCATACTGCCACTGCTTGTCCTGGCCGACTACGTGGGGTGCGTTGTCCTTCAGAACCTTGCCGACGGTCACGCCCTCGACGACGGATTCCGGCGCAGTGAAAGCGGCGACGGCCTTGTCGTAGTCGAAGTCCGCGGTCTGATTGTGCGGGTGGTTAGTTACTTCGCTCATTTAACTCTCTTCTCCTTGTAACCAGACTCGCCGTTATTGCCCAGCCGGGACGAACGGGACCTGATCAACCAACCCAAACATCACAGCCAGCGGGATGGAGATGTTGCCGATCATTACGATCGCGGGCAGCAGGTAAGCGATCCACAGCATGACCTTGCGGGTGCGGTGGCCGGTGATGCCCAGGTCCGAGGTGGCAGTCCAGATGCCGTGGGACAGGTGCATGAAAAGGATCAGCATCGCCAGGATGTAGAAGATAGCTACAGCCGGGCGGTCGAAGGACGCAATCAGGTTCTGGTAGGCAGCGTGTGCGCCGTCAGTCGGCCCCTGGAAGTCCTCGGAAGCGACCGGCTTTACACCCATCGTCAGATCCAGGATGTGGAAGATGATGAACAGCAGCAGCACGATGCCGGTGACGATCATGCTGCGGGCGGTAAAGGTGTTCCAGCTGCTGACCATTCCCTTGCGGCGGTAACGACCGCGGGACTGGTGGGCACGGCTGGTCAGTGCAAATGCGCACCATACGTGCAGGATCAGGCATACCAGCAGCACGATACGAGCAACCCACAGGAAGGACTCGTGCGGCAGCAGCGGGTAGCCGAATTCACGCAGGAAGTCGGCGTAGGTGTTGAAGGATTCGGCCCCCATGTAAACCTTCAGGTTTCCAACCATGTGAACCAGGACGAATAGCGCAAAGATGATGCCCGTGATGGCCATCGTCAGCTTCATCGCCCACGAAGGGAAGCCTGGCTTCTCGCGCAGGCTCGAAGTTCTCAGTTTTCCGTGAGCGATTGCCTCACGGTCGTCATATTTAACAGTCATGGCACCTCCAGTGTCATAGACACTGTATGTGCTTTAGCCCCCCTCGGACTACTCGTGTACCTGCATATTCCCACTCTTACACCCCGTTATGGGGTATAGCATTTCCGCAATACAAACCTTGCAAAAATACCCATAACGGTACGACCGTACTGTTAGATTCCCCCTAAGAGGCTGTTACCGCGCGGCGTCACACTGGTCACACGGTTTTCGGGGGTCGCCCTGTTTCTTTCGTATTGACGCCACGCCCCAACCGCCGCACACCCAGCACCTACCTCACAGGGAATGTGGGGGTGGCGGCGCGCACTGGCGGTGGGCGTCAGAAAATATATATTTTTATAGGTTTACCCGGTGGTCCGGAGAGACAGGCGAAGAACTGCCGTCAGCAGCACCTGCAGCACCGGCACCGTTGGCCTCATCTGCTCCGTCGGCGCGGTGTTCACTGAGCAGCGTCGCACCCTTCACAACGACGGGCTCATGGCCGACGACGACCTCCTCGCCCATAACCCAGATCGGACCGACCTTGCGGTCGCCCTCCTCTAGCACCAGCTCGACCTCGCCGGGGCGAACCTCCACGCGCAGGCGCTCGCCGTACAGGGTGATGTGGTAGGTCAGGGACTCCCAGTCGTCCGGCAGGCGTGGGTCGATAGTGAACTGCCCATAGAAATCGCGGAACCCGCCGAAGCCATTGGTCAGCGCCGTCCACGCACCACCGCACGAGGCGATGTGCACGCCGTCGGAGGCGTTGTGGTGCAGGTCGCCCATGTCCACGAACAGACCGCGGTAGAAGAACTCCTCGGCCTTGTCCTTGTAGCCCAGCTCCGCGGCGATGATGGACTGCACGACGGCCGACAGGGTGGAATCTCCCGTGGTCAGGATGTCGTAGTAGTCGTAGTCCGCGCGCTTGACCTCGGTGGAGAAGCGCTGCCCCTGCAGGAACAGTGCCAGCACCACGTCAGCCTGCTTCAAAATCTGATAGCGGTAGATCGTCAGCGGGTGGTAGTGCAGCAGCAGCGGGCGCTTCGGGCCGACCTCCGGATCGTCCAGGTCCCAGATGCGGCGATGCAGGAACTGGTCGTCCTGGGGGTTTACCTTCAGCTCGTCGTTGTACGGGATGTACATGCACTCGGCAGCCTTGCGCCAGAGGTCCACCTCGGCCTGCGTAATGTGCTTCAGGTTCTGCAGGTTGCGGTATTCCTCCGGGCGCTCCTTTTCCGTCTGGCGTACGACTGCCGCCGCGACCTCCAGGTTGTACTGGGCCATCACGTTTGTGTACAGGTTGTTGTTCACCACGGTCGTGTACTCGTCCGGGCCAGTCACGGAGTGGATCTCGAACTTATCCTGCTTGCTGTTGAAGAAGCCGATGGACATCCAGAACCGTGCAGTCTCCACTAGAAGGCTGATGCCCTGCTGCAGCAGAAACTCCGTATCGCCGGTTGCGTAGACATACTTCATCAGCGCAAACGCGATGTCGGCATCGATGTGGTACTGCGCGGTTCCCGCCGCGTAGTAGGCCGAGGATTCCTGACCGTTGATGGTGCGCCACGGGAACAGGGCGCCGTCGTGCGACAACTCCAGCGCGCGCTGCTTGGCCGCGGGCAGCATGTCATAGCGGAAGCGCAGGGCGTTGCGCGCCAGGTTGGGGTTGGTGTAGCACAGGAACGGCATCACGTAGATCTCCGTATCCCAGAAATAGTGGCCGCCGTAGCCGGAGCCGGTCATGCCCTTTGCCGGCACACCGTTGGTCTCCGCGCGGGCGGAGGCCTGGATCAGCTGGAAGATATTCCAGCGCACCGCCTGCTGCAGCGCGGGCTGGCCGGCGATGCGCACGTCGGAGCGCTCCCAGAAGCGAGCCAGCCACTCGGCCTGGTTATCCATCAGGTTCTGAAAGCCCACCGACTTCGCACGGTTGATGGTGCGCGCGCAGCGGAACGCGAGCTCCTGCGGGGCCACGTGGCGGGAAGAGTGATACGCCGTGAACTTCTCCAGGCGCATCTTCATCCCCTTCTTACCGTTCAGGTGGTACGTCACGCGAGCAACGTCCTCTTCCACCTCCGTGGAGACCTCCACTCCGGTGTCCACGCCCGTGTCCGTCTCATCCGAGGGGTTGTCGATGTCGAGGATGTGGTCCATAGAAACCGTCACGGTCATGCCCGAGTGGTTGATCTGATAGCCCAACGTGGCGCGCTCCGGCTCCGCGCTGGACTGGTACTTCGGGATGAACACGCGATCCTGGAACTGCTCGCCCTTGCGCGGGTCGAAGCCCTCCTCGCCGGCCACGCGAGCGTTATTATCCGGGAACTCGCCCTGGCCATCCTCGCGGTTCAGCAACTGGGAAGAGACCACAACGGCGGCCGGCGCATCCAGCAGCTCGACCTCCAGGGATTGCAGTGCCAGGTGGCGTTCCTGAAAGCTCACCATGCGCTCGGAGGTCACGCGCACGTGCTTGCCGCCCGGAGTGCGCCAGACCAGGCTGCGGCGCAGCACGCCCTCGCGGAAGTCCAGGCTGCGGTTGTATTCCATGACCTCTGCATTGCCCAGGCGCAGCGGCTCGTCGTCGATGTACAGTCGCATGGCCTTCGCATCCGGCACCGAGACGATGCTCTGCCCCGTACGCGCCAGGCCGTAGGCGTCCTCCGCGTGCTCGATGTCCCAGGTCTCATGCACGCCATTGATAAATGTTCCGTGAGTCTTGGAATCGCGCCCCTCTTCCGGGTTGCCGCGCAGCCCCAGGTAGCCGTTGGACAGCGCGAAGAGGGTTTCGGAAACACCAAGGTCCATGGAGTTCGGACGGGTCTCGATCAGCGCCCATTCGTCAACCGGGTTGTTATTACGGTCCACAGACTCCAGCGGATCGACGGCGCTGTGTTTCCGGTCGGCGCGGAAGCCCTCCGCACGCAGATCGCCACCGTCGACCGGTCGCTTATAACCCGGCTCCGCTCCCTCTCGGCGAGTTGCTAGGAAGTCCTTCAGCCGCTGGTCTTCCGGGCTGCGCTTGGTCTGTCGTTGCGCGTTGATTCCCATAGTGTTTCCGGTTTCTCCGTCTAGTTCTGTCTAGTTCCGTCTACTTCTTTATAAGCCTGCGTAAGCCTATGTAAACCTGCGTAAGTCTTTGCAGTTCTGTGCCGGTTGTTCGTCTAAAGGCTCAGCGTGTAAAGGTTCTGCGTGTTAGCCCCCGGCCACGTACTCTAGCCCAGCAGGTCCGCCAGATCGTCGACCACGATGTCCGCGCCGCGTTCGTGCAGCGCCTCCGCGCCCGCCCCGCGATCCACGCCGATCACCAGCCCGAACTTGCCGGCCTTTCCACTGGCCACACCACTGGTGGCGTCCTCCACCACCACCGCGTTCTCTGCACTGGCGCCGAGCTGCTGTGCGCCATACAGGTACGTATCTGGTGCGGGCTTACCCGGCAGGTTCTTTTCGGACGCCACCACGCCATCCACAACAACCTCAAACCGATCGAGCAGCCCCGCCGCCTTAAGCACCGGGCGGGCGTTCTTCGAGGAGGAGACGATAGCGATTTGCGGAGCCTTCTCCCCCGCTGCGACGCGATCCTGGATGGCATCCAGCAGCCGCACGGAGCCCTCGTAGGCCTGCATGCCTTCCTCCACCAGCTTCAGGAAGTCCGCGTTCTTGCGAGCTCCCAGTCCGTGGATCGTGTCCTGATCCGCGTTATCGTCCGGGTTGCCCTCCGGAACCTCAATGTCACGGCTGGCCAGCAGGGCGGCCACGCCCTCGTCGCGGCGGCGGCCATCCAGGTAGTCAAAGTAATCCTGCTCGGTGTAGGGCTTGGCTCCCTTGGCCTCCAGGAACGCACTGAACATCCGTGCCCACGCCTGACGGTGGAGCTCTGCGGTCGGGGTGATCACACCGTCGAGGTCGAAAAGTACGGCGTCAAAATCAAAAAGAGATCGGGCGGGCGGGGTGCCAAAGGTGGTGACGGACAAAGTCGGGCTCCTTCCGGGACGCCTTGGTACATGTGCGTTCGTACGTGCGTGTTCGTGTGTCCACCAGTCTAACCAGGGGTCGGACAACTGTCCGTGTAAGGAAGTTGCAAGGAAGCTGCACGGAATTGGGCATAGGAAAACCGCCGAGTGAGGCGGGCTCACACCGGCGGTTAGATCCTTAACGCTTCAGGCAGCGTTAGCCTCGCGCGAGGCTTTAGGCGATGCCGTTTTTAGCCTTGAACTCCAAACGACGGGCGTGCAGGATCGGC
>NZ_CALLDG010000204.1 GCF_937999985.1 uncultured Corynebacterium sp. | reverse complement strand
GGCCGACGGGCGCGTGCCACGAGCGTGGGTGGGTGACAGCGTTTTCCCCGGTGGCGTCGGAAAAACAAACAACCCCGAGCAGTTCCAGCAGCTCCTAGATGACGTGCGCGACAGGATCTTCACCCTCCCCGAAGAAACCCGAATCCACCCTGGTCACGGGGATTCCACGTCCGTCGGGGAGGAAAAGGGCAAGGTCGATGAGTGGGCCGCGCGAGGCTGGTAGATAGCCCCGGACCCCACTCCCGGTGAGGTTGATTCAGGTAACCTGGGAGATTGTTCGAGCACGACTAAACGCAGTCAAGGGTCGTGCCACCAACTAAAGAGGAGTGTGTAGACCCAAATGTTCCGTACCCTTGCCCGCCCGCTGCTGGCTTCCGCTTTCGCCGTTGACGGCGCCCAGATGCTGCTGAACAGCAACGAATATGCAGAAGACGCAAAGGCTATCAACGGCACTCTGCGTTCCGTGCTGCCGCAGGATAAGGCCGGCCTGATTCCCGACGATGCAGAGACCACCGTGCGCGTGGTCGGCACCACCAAGGTGGTTGCCTCCGCCCTGCTGGCAACCGGCAAGGCTCCGCGCCTGGCCGCCGCTACCCTGGCCGCCGTACAGATCCCGACCGCGCTGTCCCGCCACGCATTCTGGAATGCGTCCAATGGCGCGGAGCGCAAGGAGGAGATCCGCGGCCTGGTGACCGACCTGGCGCTGCTGGGTGGCCTGGTTATCACCTCCGCAGACACCGCCGGTAAGCCGGGCCTGAAGTGGCGTGCGCAGCAGGCTCTGCCGGGTAAGACTGAGCAGCAGAAGATGCTGGAGAATGCACAGACCCAGTCCAAGGCTTTCGCCGCCAGCGCTTCCGACCAGGCCCAGGGCTTCTTCGCCAAGACGAAGGAAGTTGCCGGCCAGGTGCAGGATAAGGTTACCGACTACGTTGACGAGCACCAGGATGAGTGGAAGGAAGCAGCCGAGAACCTGCGCGAGCGCGCAGCTGAGTTCGGCGACCAGGCTTCCGACTACGCACAGTCCGCTGCTGCCAAGGCGCAGGACGCTTGGGACGACTTCGACGCCGAAGGCCTGAAGAAGGACGTTCAGAAGGCCACCAAGAAGTCCCGCAAGCGCGCCCAGAAGGCGCAGAAGCGAGCAAAGAAGGCTCAGAAGAATGCGCAGAAGCGCTTCAAGTAAGAGCTAAATAATCAGAAAAGTACCCCTGCTAGCTCAGAGGATTATTGAGCTACCAGGGGTTCTTTGCTATCGAAAGCATTGCGGAAGGAGTAGGATAGCGTGCTCTATCCATCTCTATACTTAAGAACCCACACACAGAAGGGAACTCCCACCCACCTTGTCGCTCACCGACGACATCGCTGCCGAGCAGCGCTACCTCGACGATCTCCTAGAACGGGTCGACCAAGCCCGCGAGAAGCTGGAACAGCGGCTCAAAGCTGTCCGCCTGGAGGCCGATATCGACGACCCGCAGGGTCTGATGGTGCGCGACCGCGAGGCACGCGACATTGCTCAACGCCTGGATTCCTACTCTGCTGCGGAGATTGGCCTAATGTTCGGGCGCATCGACGTGGAAGATGCGGAGGCGGAGAACCCCGTCCCCGGAAACGAACACCTGGATCGCCGCTACATCGGACGCATCGGTTTGCACGATGACGACGAGCAGATGCGCACCCTGCTGATGGACTGGCGTGCTCCCCTGGCCCGCCCCTTCTACCTAGCCACCACCCTGCGCCCCGACGGGGTAAACACGCGGCGGCACATCACCACCCGTGGTCGGACGGTGCGCAGCGTGGCAGACGAACAGCTATCCACCACGGCAGGACCAACCGATGCGGTAGGTACTGGGCCGCGAGGGGGCGTCGCCAAAGAAGAAGCGCTACTCGATGCCGTCAACAGGGCGCGCACCGCGTATATGCAAGACATCGTAGAGACGATCGCGGCGGAACAGGACGCGATCATCCGCGCCGCACACCGTGGCGTGACCGTGGTCCAGGGAGCACCCGGTACTGGCAAGACGGCCGTGGCGCTGCACCGGGCGGCGTACCTGCTGTACACGTGGCGCGAGCAGCTCGATAACACCGGCGTGCTGATCATCGGTCCTAACGACCGCTTCCTTTCCTACATTTCACAGGTGCTGCCCTCGCTGGGCGAAACCGGCGTGGTGCTGGCAACCCCCGGCACCCTGCTGCCGAACCTGCACACCGTGCCGGAGACGAACCTGCTGGCGCGCGAAGTCAAGGGCTCGGCGGAGATGCTGACGATCCTGGCTGATGCGATCAAGACGTACCAGACCGTGCCGGAAGACAGCATCGACATCAGCATCGACGGGCTCAACGTGCAGCTCACGCCGAAGATGGTGCGGGCAGCAAGGACTCGTGCGCGGCGCTCCCGCAAGCCGCACAATCATGCGCGGGCGGCCTTCCTGGACCACGGGCTGAATTCGCTGGCGGAGGCTCTGGGCGAGAGCATCGGCGCCGACCCGCTGGGAGGCGAAAACCTGCTGGGCAAGGGCGACATCGCCACCCTGCGCGAGGAACTCGGTGCGGATCCGACGGTTGTGGACGCACTGGGGCAATTCTGGCCCGAGCTGGAACCCAACCAGGTGCTGGAGCGGCTGTACGCAGACCCGGCGGCCATCGCCGTCGACTACGACGAGGACACGTGGCGCGGTCTGGCCGCCCACCCCAGCGGCGAATGGACTGACGCTGACGCGCCACTCATCGACGAACTGATCGACATGCTGGGCTATGTCTCCGACGAGGAGACCGCCGCCGAGGAACGCGAGCAGTGGCTGGAGAAGATCACCGAGGCGCAGGAGGCGCTGGACATCCTCACCGGCTCGGCCAGCCAGGACCTGGACGATGGCTTCGCGCCCGAGGTGCTGATGGCCTACGACGTTATCGACGCCGAAACGCTGGCCGCCCGCCAGCGAGTCCGCGACCACCGCACGACTGCCGAACGTGCGGCAGCCGATAGCCGGTGGGCATTCGGACACGTGATTGTGGACGAGGCGCAAGAGCTCAGCGAGATGGCCTGGCGGATGGTGTTCCGCCGCTCGCCTAACAAGTGGATGACATTGGTGGGCGACCCGGCGCAGACCGGCAACCCCGGCGGGGTGGATAGCTGGGCGGAGGCGCTTTCCCCTTTCGTGGCCGACCGCTGGCAGCTGCACCAGCTGACGGTGAATTACCGCACTCCGAAGGACATTGCGGATCTTGCCGCGCCGCTGTTGCACGAGATCGACCCCTCGCAGCCTTCTCCCCTGGCCCTGCGCGAATCGGGTACCGGGGTGCGGTATGCCAAGGCGGCGACCGGCGCCGATCTCGGTTCGAAGGTTCAGGCCGCGGTCGAGCAGGCGCGGGAGCTGACGGGTGAATCCGGCCTGATCGGTGTGATTACCGCGAACCCCGCGCGGCTACAGGACATTGTGACGGAGCAGGCAGCGGTGCAGTCCGAGGCGGATAAAGCGGGCGTGGAAGTTGTGCTTGTGGATACCGCCGCCGCGAAGGGCCTGGAGTTCGACGAGGTGATCCTAGTCGAGCCGGCGGACATTGTGGAGAGCTCCCCCCAGGGGCTCAACGACCTCTACGTGGCCATGACCCGCGCCACCCAGGGCCTGACGGTTGTGCAAGCCCGCCCGTTGCCCTGGGATTAATC
>NZ_CALLDG010000203.1 GCF_937999985.1 uncultured Corynebacterium sp. | reverse complement strand
CGCCCCGCCTGATTCCCTTCCCCCGGCAGGGAAACTTCCTCCAAGAAAGTTGAAATCCGTTGGTTACGAGTGGAGCTAACCCCGGGTTCTCCCAGATGACGAACCGTTACACCACCATATAGGCCGCCTGGACTTGTAATCTCTAGCCGATCTATAAACATATTGATCTGCACCTGACTCCCTTGAGCTGATGGCGAGTAATCTCGGTGCATCAGCGCGTTCACTAAAGCCTCACGTACGGCAATTGGTGGATAGTCGGGAAGATCGGTCCGAAACTTTTCACTAATCATGGCCCCAGTGCGCATATTCCGCTTGACTATATCGACACCGGCATCTACCAGTTCGGGGATAGTACCCGTCAGCCTTGCACTGTCGAGAAGCCTCAAACCAGTGGTTACGCTACCTTTACTTGTCCCTGGAAAGAGCGCGAATGTAACAGTCAAGCGCGGGAAGAACTCTTGAGGGTAGTCCCCCATGACCAACAAGGCAGCCAAGGTCGCACTCCCATCCTTGGTGATTCTGAGCCTTCTTAGCGCTACCTCACGACCTTCTTTGAAAGTCTTGGGGCGCTGCCGCTGCTGCACCTGCAGATATTCTCCGAGCACCTCTGGGTCTAGATCCTCTACAGTGGCCTCGGGAACTGGCCTTTCGTCCCATTTTGGCTGGGTATGCTCTTCGAGAAGCTTGTCGATTTCGTAGTTTGAAAGCTTGGTATCCCCCTCCCCCGTACGAATGTAGCTTCCTCCGTATCGGCCTTGATTCGTTACGTAGCAAGGTTTGTCGAAGGGGCTGAATTCCTCTATTTCCGCCGCGACGATACGGCCTCCTTCAAAAGGAAGCACCGATATTTGCGGTCGCACTGGTGGCGTCACTTGCCTGCAGCGCGTCTCTAGCGCATCCTGCGCCTTGAGAGCATCGAATTTGTCTACTGGAACAAATCCAGCATCTTCGTCAAGCCCGACAATGATGAGACCGCCACCAGCATTAGCAAAGGCACTCAGAGTTTCACGAATACTCTTGCCGACGTTGCCCTTAACTTCAACAGCTTGAGTGTCTGAACCTACCAGGCGTAGATTCGCGACGATTTCCTTCAAAGAACCTTCGTCCATGGTGGCTCCACCTAATTCAACTTCCCACTCATCTTCGCACCTAACATAACACTGTGGGATGTTAGGTGGGAAGCTAGGTGTTATGCTTCTCTTCCCATTCAGTGTAAGAATGACAGACTCGCCGCAAGAAGCCTGCGCTGGTTCACATTGGTGAAGCTGTGAACAAATCCTGCGGAGGCAGAATGACTTTGTTTCAGTTCTGTGCATTAAGGGGCGGCGTCAGATCCCGAGATTCCTGGGCTCCGCGCCAGGTAATAACCGCGCCGGCTGTCGCGATCAGAACGATGCCTGCCACCATGGACCAGCTGAGCTGGTCTCCGGAAAAAGCCCAGCCCAGAATTGCTCCGATCACAGGATCCAGCGCGAAGAGCGTGCCGACAACCGCCGCCGAGACAATTCCGGCGGCGATCGTATCCACTACATAGGGAACAACGGCGCCGATAAAGCCAGAGATGACGATAATGCCCCACATCGTGGCGTCAATATGCGGCACCGCCGGGACAGAGAACGGCGCGAGCACGAGTGCGGCTACAACCACGGACAGCGCCAGATCGGGCATGCCACCGCCCTCGGTCTTGCCAACGCGGGCTGCAAACAGCGTGTAGGCGCCGAAGAAGATTGCGCCGACCGCGCCGAATCCAATACCGACAATGTCCAGGTCATTGGAGGGCTGCGCGATCAGAGCAACGCCGATGAACGCAGCGATGGCCCACAGGCGGGAGCGCCACATGGTCAGTCCTAGAAAAGACACCACGCAGGGGCCAAGGAAGTCGATGGTGACGGCGACGCCCTGGGGCAGGCGGGCGATGGCTGCGTAAACCATCATGTTCATCATGCCTATGGCAATACCGTAAACGACGATGTTGAGGGCGCGGGCGCGCGTCATTCCGGACAGCTTCGGGCGGAAGATGACCACCATGATGATGGCGGCGGCGGTCATACGCAGGCCCGATACACCCGGCGCGCCGACAGTAGTAAGCATGTCCGTGACCAGCACCGCCGCGGCTTGGGTACCCAGGGATCCGACGAGGACCAGGAGGACCGGCGCCACCGGTAGGGCGAGGAACTTGCTCACTCGCCGCGGCGATGGATCTTGCTGAGCTGCCTTTGTTTGGGTTTTCTCACGCAACACTCGTGCGATATTAGTGCAGCCCCCGTTATCCGAAACCTCTGAGCCCTAGCCACGGAATAGTAAAGATAGTAAAAATAGTAAAGATAGTAAGAGATAGTAAGGAGGCAAGATGCCGTCCACTTCAGCTCGACCCAAGAACCCCTTCACCGCAACAGTCGGGAAGACACCGCTGGTTCTTGCAGGACGCGATGAATACCTCCACGATTTCGATGCCGCCATCCAGGATGGCCCCGGAAGTCATGAACGTATCTCCATCATTACCGGCCCTAGGGGTATCGGCAAGACTGTTTTGTTAAATGAATTCGAAGCGGTCGCGAAGACGCACTCATGGCACGTCATCTCCGAAACCACGACTCGTGGTTTCAACGACCGCATTCGTGACCGTGCCTTCAACCTCCTTCAAGATCTTTCCGACGAACTCAAGCGTCGCCTCTCCGGCATCAATCTCTCTTACCTCGGCTTCGAGACCGAAGCTATTCCCTCCTTTTCGCCCACACCGACGTTGAGGTCGGTGCTCGAAGAGCTTTTCGACCGACAGGCTGAGCTTGACGTCCGACTCAACCAAGAACCAGTCGGCCTACTTATCACCCTGGACGAGCTGCACTACGCCCACATGGACGAAATCATTGAGTTCGGGACAACCATTCAACACCTCGTCCGCGAAGACCGTGAGATTGCGATTGCAATGGCTGGCATTCCTGGTGCTGTAAAACCACTTCTTGCCGCTGACGAAGGTCGTAACCCTGTGACCTTCTTGCGTCGCGCGAACAGAATTGAAACCGGAATGGTGCCGATTGAAGAAGTACGCACAGCGCTTGAAAAGACCACCGAGCAAGTCGGGGTCTCGTGGACCCTTCAAGCACTCGACAATGCAACCAAGGCGACCGGTGGCTACCCCTTCATGATTCAGCTAGTTGGGCAACACGCTTTCCGTAACTACACCGACAACGCGATCGACGAAGAAGCAGTATCTCGCGGAGTTAGTTCCGCCCGGAGAAAGCTCGGACAGCTCGTGCACGAGCCTTCGATTGCGGATCTGTCTGAGGTCGACCGGACTTTTCTCATCGCAATGTCGACCGACGATGGGCCCTCTCGCATGTCGGACATCGCGACTCGAATGGGCGTAGACGCGCAGTACGCAGGAAACTACCGCAAACGCCTCATCGATGCAGAGATGATCCGCCCAACGGCCCACGGATTCGTCGATTACGAGCTGCCATATATGCGCGAGTATTTACGCTCCCACCACGCGACCGATGCAATGGAGCAGTTCTCCATCTGGCCGGAGTAAGCCCCAAACCGGCACCTAGTGCCCGCGCTCCTGCTCCAGCGGCTCGCCCGACTCGAAGTACGGTGCCAACTTGTTGTCGTACATCGACAGCGCCGCACCGATGGCCATGTGCATGTCCAGGTACTGGTAGGTGCCCAGGCGCCCGCCGAACAGCACCTTGTTATCCGCGGCCTCCGCCGCGGCCAGCTTGCGGTAGGCCTCCAGCTTCTCGCGGTCTTCCGGGGTGTTGATCGGGTAGTACGGCTCGTCGCCCTCCTCCGCGAAGCGGGAGAACTCCTTCATGATGACCGTCTTGTCCTTCGGGTACTTGTCGCCCCGCTCCGGGTGGAAGTGGCGGAACTCGTGGATGCGGGTGTACGGGAACTCGGCATCGTTGTAGTTCATCACCGGGGTGCCCTGGAAGTCTCCGGTGTTCAGCACCTCGGTCTCGAAGTCGAGGGTGCGCCAGCCCAGGTGGCCTTCGGCGTAGTCGAAGTAGCGGTCCAGCGGGCCGGTGTAGACAACCGGCGCATCTGGGTTGGCCGCGCGGACCTCGTCGCGGATCTCGAACCAGTCGGTATCCAGGCGCACCTCGATCTTCTCGTCGGCGGCCATGTTCTCCAGCCACGCGGTGTAGCCCTCCACCGGCAGGCCCTCGTAGGTGTCGTTGAAGTAGCGGTTGTTGAAGGTGTAGCGCACCGGCAGGCGGGAGATATTAGAGGCCGGCAGTTCCTTCGGGTCGGTCTGCCACTGCTTGGCGGTGTAGTCGCGCACGAAGGCTTCGTACAGCGGGCGGCCAATCAGGGCGATGCCCTTTTCCTCGAGGTTCTTGGCCTCTGCCGGGTCCAGCCCGTCGGTCTGGTCCTTAATCAGCTGGCGAGCCTCGTCCGGGCTGTAGTACTTGCCGAAGAACTGGTTGATCAGTCCCAGCCCCATCGGGAACTGGTAGGCGGTGCCCTTGTGCATTGCAAACACGCGGTGCTGGTAGTCGGTGAAGTCCGTGAACTGGTTGACGTAATCCCACACGCGCTTGTTGGAGGTGTGGAACAGGTGCGCACCGTACTTGTGAATCTCGATGCCGGTCTCCGGCTCGGCCTCGGAGTATGCGTTACCGCCGATGTGGGAACGCTTCTCCACCACCAGCACGTTCTTGCCGGCCTGGGTTGCCGCGCGCTCGGCCACGGTAAGGCCGAAGAAACCGCTGCCGACAACGATGAGGTCGTAGTTCTGTCCGCTCTGTGTCTGCTCAGTCATGCCTGCCAGGTTACCGCGCTAACTCACTGTTTTTTGGTCATGACGCCACCTCGGTGTGCCGCCCGGTACTGCGATTTCAGGCAAGCGGTTCTTTAAACCCGGCCCAGTCGGGCAGCTCCTCCACCCACTCCCCCAGCCAGGCTTCCGCAAAGCCGAGCATTCCGGTGTTCCACATCACCCAGAAGACGCCGCTGAAGACCACGGCGCAACCCGCCAGGAAGCCCACGCCGATGAGGCTTTTGGCGGCCACCCCTTGCCGCTTCCAATAATCCTCGAAGCTGTCATATTTCCGCAGTCCCCAATCCAACAGTCGGTTGGGCCAGGTCATCTCGAAGGAGAGCACGCCGATGCCGAAGAACAGCAGGAACCAGCCCGGCCCGGGCGTGGGGATGATGAGGATGCCGCCGACTACGCACAACCAGCCCGCTAGCAGGGTCAGCGGGCGGACGAGGAAGCCGTAGCTTTTCTTTTTCAGGCCCTCGTGGCGCACCTGCAGCTGGGCTACCTTCCGACGTACGTTTTCGCTCAGCTTGGACATGGCTACTTAAAACCACCGTTCGAGGACGGCGGCAACGCCGTCCTCGTCGTTTGTCAGGGTGACCTCGTCGGCGATTTCCTTCAGCGATTCCTCGGCATTGCCCATCGCCACGCCGTGCCCTGCCCAGGTGAGCATCTCCGTGTCGTTGGGCATATCCCCGAAGGCGATAGTCTGCGCGGCATCCACACCGACCTGCTCGGCGATCCATTCCAGCGCGGAGCGCTTGGAGATCCCCGCTGCCGCGACCTCCACCAGGCCCCCTTCATAGCTGTAGGTAGCTTTCGCCTGGGTGGCGTCAATAAAAGGGCGCACCGCGGCAAAGAGCTCGGCCGAGGTCCGATTGGGGTCCCGGACCAGCAGCTTCACCACGGGCGTGGCGGCGAGCTCTTCGAGGGACTGGACGGCATGCTCGGTGGAATCCCAAGCGTGGTCGTAGCCGGGAGAGACGGAAAATAGCTCGTCGGCGCGGTCGAAGGCGCTGGTCCCGGCGCGCTCGACGGCGAAGCCTACCCCAGGAACCGAGTCGCTGAGCTGCGCAATGAGGGCGCGGATGAGGTCGGGTTGGAGGGTCGCGGCGTGCACGATCTGATCCCGGTCGGCGTCATAAATAATGGCGCCGTTGGCGCAGGCACAGACGGGCCGGACGGGCAGCTGCTCGAAAACGGGCATCAGCCAGCGCGGCGGGCGGCCGGTGGCGATGGTGAAGACGGTGCCTCGGCGCAGCATCGAATTCACCGCGCGGCGCATCCGCTGCGAGACCCGCTCCCTGCTGTTGAGCAGGGTGCCGTCAACGTCGCTGACCACCAGCAACGGGGAATCCTGCATCGCTCGGGCCTACTTTTTGCGCAGACGGTTAATGCGCTGGCGCAGCGGCACCAGGATCTTATTGATGCCCGTGGCCTGCTCGCGTTCGCGAGCCTCGGCGGCGGCGCGACGCTCGGCCTCGGCCTTCTCCTGGGCGCGCTTTTCCTTACGGGCTGCGGCATCGGCGCGGTCCTGAACGGTGGCTTCCTCCAGCGTCGGCGCGGTTCCGCCGAGGGCAGCCGGCACCCAGAATTCGCCCTTGGGCATGGAACCGAAGCGCTCTTCCCAACGTTGGCGGGTCAGGTCCATCTGCTCGACCATGGCCTGGTGCAGTCGCTCGGTAGTAGCCTGGGCATCCTCGGTGACCTCGACCGGCTTGCCGACGGTGATCACCAGCTGGGTTTCCTTCGGCCGCCAAATTGGCTTGCGCCCCTTCGTCCACACACGCTGGGAACCCCAAATCGTCAGCGGGATCAGCGGCACACCAGCCTGGTAGGCAATTCGCGCGGCGCCCTGGCGGAACTCCTTGATCTCGAAGGATCGAGAGATCGTGGCTTCCGGGAAGATGCCCACCAGGTCGCCGGCCTTCAGCTGCTTGATGGCCTGGTCCACCGAGGCCTGCCCGTCCGCGCGGTCGACCGGGATGTGGTTATAAGAGCTCATGAGCGCGCCCACACCCTTGACGTCGAAGATCTCTTTCTTCGCCATGAAACGAACCACGCGTCCACCGCGCACGTGCGCCGGGACGCCACCGTAGGTGAAGTCCCAGTAGCCAGTGTGGTTAACGGCGATCATCGCCGGCCCGTCGGCGGGAATGTTCTCCGCGCCGTAGACCGCGCAATCTAGGTGCTGCATGTAGCGGAACCACAGCTTGGCGATGCCGATCGTCGGAAAACCATAGGGGAACTCCTTGGCTTCCTTGTGGCCGGTGATCTTGGGCTGGTAGCCATCGGGGAAGCTGAAGCTATCGAGCAACGACATGGGTGGCGGTTACCTCTCCTGAGTCCTTGGAAACTGTGGCCCGGCCAGCGCGCGGGGACGCGCACAGGGCCGAGTTGGCACTTTAGGCGCCGGCTTCGCTGGGTTATTCGCTGGGCTTCAGAATATCTTTACCGACGAAAGGACGCAGCGCCTTCGGCACAACTACGGAACCATCAGCCTGCTGGTGGTTCTCCAAAATGGCCACCAACCAGCGGGTTGTCGCCAGGGTGCCGTTCAGGGTGGCGGCGGTCTGCGCCTTGCCGTCGGCATCGCGGTAGCGGGTCTTCAGGCGACGGCCCTGGAAGGTGGTGCAGTTGGAGGTACTGGTCAACTCGCGGTACGTCTGCTGGGTGGGAACCCACGCCTCCGTATCGAACTTGCGGGCCGCCGAGGAGCCGAGGTCGCCGCCGGCGACGTCGATCACGCGGTAGGGCACCTCGATGGCCGCCAGCATTTCGCGCTCCATGGCCAGCAGCTCCTGGTGCAGCTCCGTGGCCTCCTCCGGCTTGCAGTAAACGAACATCTCCACTTTGTCGAACTGGTGGACGCGGATGATGCCGCGGGTGTCCTTGCCATAAGAACCGGCCTCGCGGCGGAAGCAAGAAGACCAGCCGGCGTAGCGCAGCGGACCGTTGGAGAGGTCGATGATCTCCTCGGAGTGGTATCCGGCCAGCGCCACTTCGGAGGTGCCGACCAGGTACATGTCGTCTTCTTCCAGGTGGTAAATCTCATCGGCGTGAGCCCCCAGGAAGCCGGTGCCGGACATGATCTCGGGGCGCACCAGCACCGGCGGGATCATGAGCTTGAAGCCGTGCTCCACAGCCTTCTGAGCTGCCAGCTGCAGCATGCCCAGCTGCAGCAGCGCACCGTCGCCGGTGAGGAAGTAAAAGCGGGCGCCGGAAACCTTCGTGCCACGCTTCATGTCGATTAGCCCCAGGGATTCGCCCAGCTCGAGGTGATCCTTCGGTTCGAAGTCGAACTGCGGCGGCTCGCCCACCACGTCGAGGGTGACGAAGTCCTCTTCGCCGCCGGCCGGCGCACCTTCCTCCACGATGTTGGAGATCTGCATCTGCAGGTCGTAGACGGCCTGCTCGGCGCTGGACTGGGCCTCCTCCAGCTTCTTGACGGACTCGGCCTTCTGCTTGCCCTCCTCGCGCAGGGCCTGCTTCTCTTCGTCGGAGGCGGAGCGCATCTTCTGCCCCATCTCCTTGGAGAACGCCTTCTGTTCCGCACGGGCCGCGTCGGCGGCGCTGATGGCCTCGCGGCGCTGCGAGTCGGCCTCCAGAAGCTGGTCGATCAGCGCTGGATCCTCCCCACGAGTGCGCTGGGATTCACGGGCTACATCGGGGTTATCGCGCAGAAACTTCAGATCAATCATGGTGCTTAGCTTAGCCGGTTCGCCCTCGCAGTTGTCTGCCCAGTTCCCCCCTATGGCACAACCCCTACTAGACTGGCCTCACAATTACAGTCCAATACAGCCGAATACACGAATACAGTCGAAAACCCGAAACAGATTTAGAGCGAGCCCCATGACCACCAGCGAAGCGAAAACCCGCCGCCGAGCACGCAGCATAACCGTCGCACTGTTCGCCGCCCTGTGCGGCGGTGTCAGCGCCGCAGCGTTCGCCTTCGTCGCCCCCGAAGGCAGCACCCCGCTGGTACCGGCCGATGAAAAGCAGGGGCAGCACGTGAGCAACACCACGTTCACCGAGGCCAGCAACGGCGACTGCGTAAATTGGAAGCCCGGCAAAGACGGTGTGAACTCCGGCTTCGCCACCGTGGATTGCGAGCAGCCTCACCGCTTCGAGGTCAGCTCCCGTGAAGACCTCGGCCAGTACCCCACCAGCGAGTTTGGCCCATCCGCAAAGCAGCCGGACTTGAAGCGTCAAGAAGAATTGACCAACGAGCTATGCACCGGGCCGACGATGCAGTACCTCGAAGGCAAGCTAGACCCGGAAGGACGCTACTCCATCTCCCCGATCCTGCCCCCGCAGTCCGCGTGGAACGACGGCGATCGCACGATGCTGTGCGGCGTGATGGTGCCGGACGCCACCGGCCGCACCACCGAGACCACCGGCTTCGCCGCTAAGCAGGATCAGTCGCGCTACTTCGAAAAGGACCGTTGCGTCCGCGCCGATGGCGATCTGACCAACGAGGTTCCGTGCGAAGAGCCGCACGCCTGGCAGGTGACCTCCGTGGTGAACCTCGGCGAGGAGTTCCCCGGCGCCTGGCCGGATACGAAGAAGCAGAACGAGTTCCTGAACAAGGTCTGCACCAAGGCCGCGCAGGATTACCTGGGTGGCGACGATGCGCTGTATAACTCCACGCTCACGCCGTTCTGGACCACGCTGCAGCGCCAGTCCTGGGATGCTGGGTCGCGCACCGTGAACTGCGCCTTGACGTTCGGTCGCCCCGGCGGCGGATTCGCCACCCTCGTCGGCGATGTGCGCAGCGAATTCACCATCGACGGCCACCCGCCGAAGACCCCGCCGAAGCGCAACCCGCTGCGCCGGGATGCAGGCCCCGAAAACGCTGGCAACCCCGGCGCAGATGCAACACCAGAGGGCGGCGCCCCGGCCGCAGAGGCCCCGAACGCCAACCCAGCCCCGGCGCCGTAGGTGGACACTCCCCATGGCCATCGAAGTTTCCCCCGAGCGCTTCGAAGAGCTCGTTGACCTCGGCCTTCGGCGCATCCCCCGCGAGCTGTTGGATAACGTCAGCAACGTCGCCATCGTCACCGAGGACTACAACCCCGAAAGCCCGGACATCCTGGGTCTTTACGAGGGCATCGCGCTGACCGAGCGCACCTCCGAGTACACCTCTGCCCTGCCCGACAAGATCACGATCTACCGCTACGCCCTCGAGGACATCTGCGACACCGAGGAAGAGCTAGTCGAGCAGGTCGCCATCACCGTCATCCACGAGCTCGGCCACCACTTCGGCATCGACGACGACCGCCTGCACGAACTCGGCTGGGGCTAGAGCGTCGCCGCGCCCCACCCCAGCACTTCGAAGGAGCCTTCCAAGCTGTCAAGCACCCCGGAGCGCGCCGCCGTTGTTTCGGCCCTGTTCGTTTCTGTTTTATTTTGTGACGCCCCAGGCCGGCCCACCGCAACGTCAGCCAACTCGGCAATGGTGTCTGGCACGCGCAGGGTAATGACGTTGCCGTTGGCCAGGTAGTGCATGAAGGCCCACTCCGGATCCACCCCGCCCAGGAAGCGGGCGACCAGGCGGATCACGGCACCGTGGCTGACCAGCGCAATATCAGTGGGCTCGCCACCGTTCTGTACTGCCTCCCGGTTAGCCGCCTCGTTGTCGGCCAGTGCGACCAGCAACGTGGCCAGGTATTCGCGCAGCACCTCCGCGCCGGACAGGCCGCCGGGCACGACCTTGTCCACTCGGCCGAGCATCCAGGCACCCAGGATGGAGTGGTAGGCCTCGTGCGAGTCCTCGTCGTTCTTCATTTCGTACTGCCCGGCGGGAATCTCGGAGACGCGCGGCAGGCGCTGCAGCGCGGCTTTAATGTGATCCGTCGCGCGGGCGGAGGCGGTGGCGTCATCTAAAGATCCCCCGTGGGAAAAACCTGCAGGAACGATCTCTCCTCCAAAGGCACCGGCCAGCCCCACGGCCGTTTGCTGCGCACGGGCTGCAAACGAGGAGGCGATCTTCAGGCGCTGGGTGCGCTCGGTGAGCCAGTGACCGGCCTCTGCGGCCTGCTCCCAGCCCAGCTCGGTGAGGTCGGCGCCGGGTAGAGCGGTATCCAGGGCGTGAATGGCGTTGGAGGTCGTCTGGCCGTGCCTGACCAGGAAAAGACGTGTTGATTGTGCCATTGCCTAGCTACCCTTCTGACCGCTCTTGAGTTCCTCAATCCATCTACTGGATTCAGCGTAGTTCGGCGGGGCACTGCCCGCATGGCGATGCAGCGGATGGGCGGTAGAGGACTCCGCGACCGGCAGAGCCTCCGCCGACGGCCAGCTGCCCAGGAAGCGCACGTCCTCCGCACGGCGGTACAGGCCGGCCAGGGCTTCGGCCACGGCGGCATCCTCGATGTGGCCGACGATGCCGATGTGGAAGACGTAGTTGCCGTTGGCCGCGCCCTCGCCCTTTTCCCCAGTACGGCGGGGGCGGGAGCCGATGCGCGCCATGTCCACCTGGCGGGTGGACAGCTCGGCGATCGCATCCAACAGGCTAGAGGGCACGTTCGGCAGCCAGAGCACCATGCCACTGCGATCGTTGCCCGTGCGTTCGGTGGGCTTACCGGGGTTGCCAACCAGGATGAAGCGGGTCTGGGCGCCGGCGACATCGGCCACCCCCTCGGCCACGGCGTCCAGCTGGTGGATCTCCCCCGCCCGGGCTGGCGCTGCGGCGGCATCCGCCTGGCCGGCCTTCACTGCGGCCGCGGCCGCCCCGTTACTGGAGGCGGGGACGAAGGTAACGTCCGGCAGGTTCTCCGCCACCCAGTTGCGAACCTGCGCCTCGGCGACGGGGTGCGTGGTCAGCGTCTTGATGTCCTCCAGCTTGGTGCCGGGGCGAACCAGGATGGAGAAAACCACCGGGACGAGCACCTCGCGGTAGATCTGCAGCGGCTTACCGTAGGTCAGCGCATCTTCCGTCTGCGAGACTGGCCCGTCCACGGAGCTTTCCAACGCCACGCAGGCGAAGTCGGCCTCGCCGTCGCGCACCATGTCCAGCGCCACCCGTGGGGAGGCGACGGGAACCTCGGTGGCGCCCTCCGGTACTGCGCCGAGCTGCTTAAACCGCTTCAGCGCCTCTTCGGTGAAGGTCCCTTCGGGGCCGAGGAACGCCACGCGCCCAAAAGAATCAGACACAGAAGAATCGCTCGTCGAACCGTTCTTGCAACCACTCATGCAACGCAGTCTAGTGCAGATCCCCACCGAGGATTCCCTGCGTTTCCCGGAGACGAAGCCTCCCCGTCCATACCCCGGGTATATCCTTGGAAAGCAATGAACCGCACGCCCGACCAGCCCAGCACTTTCGCCGTCCGTCTCGCCCGCGCCCGGCGCGATACTGGGCTCAGCAACGCACAATTGGGCGTGGCCCGCGTCTACGACAACCCCCACAGCTACGATTTCCTGCGCAGTCACCCGGATCTCCCCCTCAGTGGCGAAGAGGTGCTGATCAAGGACCTGCAGCAGGTGGCGGGCGAGGTCACAACCATGGGGTCGGTCCACCACAGCTTCGTGGCCAACTACCA
>NZ_CALLDG010000202.1 GCF_937999985.1 uncultured Corynebacterium sp. | reverse complement strand
CTGGTGGATCGGCTCGTTGTATGCGGTGAGGTAGTAGATCACGTCCTCGCCGCGGCCATCGTTGCTGTTCTCGCCGTACATACGCTCGATGCCACGGTGCACGATGTGGGCGATCTCGTAGGCAAATGCCGGGTCGTAGGTCACCACTGCAGGGTTTGTGGACGCCAACACGGGGGAGTTGCCGTCCATATGCTGCAAGCCCTCGCCTGTCAGCGTGGTACGGCCCGCGGTGGCTCCGATCAGGAATCCGCGAGACATCTGGTCTGCGGCCGCCCAGATCTCGTCGCCCACGCGCTGGAAGCCGAACATCGAGTAGAAGATGTACAGCGGGATCATGACTTCGCCGTGGGTGGCGTAGCTGGTGCCGGCGGCGATGAAGGAAGCCATAGAGCCGGCCTCCGAGATGCCTTCGTGCAGAATGTGTCCGTCGGTGGCCTCGCGGTAGGAGAGCATCAGGTCGTGATCCACCGGCGTGTAGTTCTGGCCGTGCGGGTTGTAGATCTTCAGCGTCGGGAACCAGGAATCCATGCCGAAGGTACGCGCCTCATCCGGGACGATCGGCACGATGCGCTTCTTCAGCTCGTCGTCGCGCATAAGGTCCTTGAACACGCGGACCAGGGCCATCGTGGTGGCGACCTCCTGCTTGCCGGAGCCCTTGCGGGCCAGCTTCGCAATGGACAGGTCGGGCATCTTCAGCGGCGTGAACTTCTCGCGGCGCTCCGGCAGGAAGCCGCCGAGCTCCTTGCGGCGGTTCAGCATGTACTTGATCTCTTCCGCATCCTTGCCGGGGTGGAAGTACGGCGGCAGGTACGGGTCCTTCTCCAGCTCTTCATCGGAGATCGGGATGTCCTGCTTATCGCGGAAGAGCTTCAGATCCTCCAGCGCGAGTTTCTTCATCTGGTGGGTCGCGTTGCGGCCCTCGAAGTTGTGGCCCAGTCCGTAGCCCTTAATGGTGTGGGCCAGGATGACGGTCGGCTGGTCCTTGGTCTCCAGGGCGCGCTTGTAGGCGGCGTAGATCTTGCGGTAGTCGTGGCCGCCGCGGCGCAGGTGCCAGATCTCCTCGTCCGTCATGTCCTCCACCAGCTTGGCGGTGCGCGGATCCTTGTTGAAGAAGTACTCGCGGACGTACGCGCCGTCGTTGGCCTTGAACGTCTGGAAGTCGCCGTCCGGGGTGGTGTTCATGGCGTGGACCAGGGCGCCCTCTTCGTCGCGGGCGAACAACTCGTCCCACTCGCGGCCCCAGACGACCTTGATGACGTTCCAGCCGGCGCCGCGGAAGAAGCTCTCCAGCTCCTGGATGATCTTCGTGTTGCCGCGCACCGGGCCGTCCAGGCGCTGCAGGTTGCAGTTGATGACGAAGGTCAGGTTATCCAGGTTGTTCAGCGCGGCGGTTTGGATCAGGCCGCGGGATTCCGGCTCGTCCATCTCGCCATCGCCGAGGAACGCCCAGACGTGCTGCTGGGAAGTGTCCTTGATGCCACGGTCGTGCAGGTAGCGGTTGAAGCGCGCCTGGTAGATGGCATCCATGGGGCCCAGACCCATGGAGACGGTCGGGAACTCCCAGAACTCCGGCATGCCGTGCGGGTGCGGGTAGGAAGGCAGGCCGTGGTTCGGCTTAGAGGCCTCCTGGCGGAAGGCATCCAGGTCTTCCTCGGAAAGGCGGCCTTCCAGGAACGCGCGGGCGTACATGCCGGGGGAGGCGTGGCCCTGGAAGAAGATCTGGTCGCCACCGCCCGGGTGGTCCTTGCCGCGGAAGAAGTGGTTCAGCCCGACCTCGTAGAGCGGAGCCGCGGAGGCGTAGGTGGAGATGTGGCCGCCCACCCCAATGCCCGGGCGCTGGGCGCGGTGGACCATGATGGCCGCGTTCCAGCGGATCCAGCGGCGGTAGCGCTTCTCGATCTCCTCGTCACCCGGGAAGTCGGGCTCCTGGGTGGTGGGGATGGTGTTCACGTAATCAGTGGACAGCAGGGGAGGCAGGGGGACACGCTTGGCGGTGGCACGCTCCAGCAGGCGCAACATCAGGTAGCGGCCACGATCCGGGCCCGCGGATTCCAGCAGCCCGTCGAGGGAATCCATCCACTCCTGGGTTTCCTCCGGGTCGGAATCGGCCAGGTAGGAGGCCACTCCGTCTCGGATCAAAGCAAAGTTGCTGGCATCGTTTGCGCTGTTGTTTTCTTCTGCCGAAGTGGACATTGGTTCGTCCTCCTTAGATCCGCGGGTTGTGGGGCGCCTTTGTTTCCGACCCCTTGTGGCTTCCACAGTACGTCAAAGTCGCGTTAGAAAACCTCCGTTGGCAGCCCGACTGTGTTAGGTTCAAAAATGAAGATTTTTAACCACACCAGCTGCGATAACCGCAGGGGCGTGTAGCGGTTGTGATACGGCTACTACGCGCAGGCGGTTAGGCGACGGGCTGGTTTTCTTAGAAAGGTACGAAATAACAGTGGCAATGGCCCCCGGTCCGGCTTCGAGCTCTACAGGCTCCGCTGGCGGTGCACAAGGCAATGGCGCGAAGGACGCACAGCGCGCGCAGTCTCAGAATGGACACGATTGGGCGGCCCTGCTCAATGTCGAATCCGACAGCCTGATCCAGGAAATCGGTTGGGACGAAGACTGTGACGACAGCATCAGCGAAGCCCTGGAAGACGCTATCGGCGATGCCCTGTTGGATATCGACACTGACGAAGTGGTTGACGTCGTACTTCTGTGGTGGCGCGACGAGGACGGCGACTTGGTCGACGGCCTGGTCGATGCGACCCGCAGCCTGGGGGAGGATGGCCGCATCTGGCTGCTGACCCCCGCGAAGCTGGACGCCGGCCGCGTGGAGCCAGGCGTGATCGCCGAGTCCGCTCAGCTGGCGGGCCTGGTGCAGACCAAGTCGGAGCGCCTGGGCGACTGGCAGGGTGCCTGCCTGGTTTCCTCCGGCACCAAGCGCTAGGCGGCGCTGGCGCTGCGCGCTTGCGTGGCCGGCGCGGCGCCGCCTGCTCCGTAGCTGCCGCACCGGGCGCCTAGTCCCGCGCTGCGCTCCACCTGCGGTTTCGTTGTTTTGTAGGTGGACGTGCTAGAGTCATTAACGCTTCAAACAGCACGCGCCTTTAGCTCAGCTGGAAGAGCAGCTGGTTTACACCCAGCAGGTCGGCGGTTCGAACCCGTCAGGGCGCACCAAAATTTTTTACAGCTCCGTGGCCACTTCGGTCGTGGGGCTGTTTCCGTTCTTCGCTGAGACTCACTCGGCTCCGCCCCACCCGCACTCCTCGGCTCCGCCCCACCCGCATTCCTCGGCTCCGCTCAGCTTTGCCCGGCTCGGCATGGCTCCGACTATTTGGCCGCCCCCGCTGCTCGGGGCAATAATGGAGCACATGGCATCCTCGAAGCGCAGCGGCTGGCGAAACTTCCTCACACCCGGATGGGTCATCACCGCCATCCTGGTCCTCGCCTTCACCTACGCCGCATTCAGCTTCCTAGCCCCTTGGCAACTGGGGAAGAACCAGGACAAGAACGCCTTCAACCAGCGCCTCGAACAATCCCTGCAAACCGACCCCGCCCCGATCACCGATGTGATCCCGGGCGATGGGGAATCAGTGGGCGTCGAAAAAGAATGGACCAGAGTCGCACTCCAGGGCCAATTCCTGCCGGACAAAGAGGTGCTGCTGCGCAACCGCCCGGTGGAATCGGCTCACTCTTTTCAAGCATTGACGCCCTTTCGGCTCGACGGCGGGCAGACCGTCTTGGTGCATCGCGGGTGGGTCGCCGTGGAGGGGGACGGGGCTGCGCCTCGGCTGAAATCTGCGCCGGATGGTGAGGTGAAGGTGACCGGGTTCATCCGTATGAGCGAGGCTGTGCCGGATGCGGCACCGACGGAGTCTCAGGGATACACGCAGGTCACGGGCATGTCGACGAAGCAGATCTCCGAGGCGACGGACGAGGATCTGGCGGCGGATTATGTGCAGCTGGATTCGGAGAGCGTCGACCGCCTGAACAGTATGGCCGGTGGCGGTGCTGGTGGTGCTGGCGGCGATGGTGCTGGCGGCGGAGCTGCTGATAGTGATGCTGGTGCCGACGGTGGTGCCAGCAGTGACACCGGCGGCGGAGAAGCCGGCGGTGCGCCGGATCTGAAGGCGCTGCCTCTGCCGCACTTGGATGGTGGCACGAACTTGTCCTATGGAATTCAGTGGATTGCTTTCGGCATCTTGGCGCCGGTGGGCTTGGGCTGGTTTGTGTATGCGGAGATGCGCGAGCGCCGGCGTGAGCGCGAGGAAAGCGCCGAGGTCGCCCGCCTAAATGCCCAGATCACCGATGGTGCCGGTGGTGATGGTGCTGGCGGATCATCTTCTGCTAGCAGCGCAGACACTGCTCACGGCGAAGCAGCTGCCGGGTCCGCTGCTGCAGGCGACGCTGCTGCCAATCCCAAGTCGGCCGACTCTGAAAAGTCGGAACTCAGTGGCACAGAGAAGCCGAATTCTCGGAAGCGTTCCGACCTCACCGACCGCTATGGAGGCACCCGCTCCCGCTTCGAGGAGCGCCGCGCGGAAAAGCGCGGCAGGGAGCGCTTCTAGTTCCCACAAACTGCCACCCCGGTCTGCGGGAAGTCAGCCTCAGTCCACAAACTGCTGCCCCTCTGGCTACAAACTGTCGCGCTGGCACACTGAAAGTCGCCTCCTGGCCTTTGGAATGTCGTTAGATCGGGAATACGTCAACGCCGATCGCGCTCCACGATTTTTCAAAACTCTTTGAACTGCGGTTTTGGGTAAATGGAAATAGTTGGCATCAACGTATTCCCGTTCTAGCGACACGTGATCATCTGAGGTGGCTCAAGATCCCCGCTATGGCGACATTTGGGCGCCTGAAACCGCTCCGAGGCCTCGATCCGGTGGCATTTGGCTATGGCCTGTTTTTATTTGGGTACGTGGAGTGGTTGAGAATGCTCAACTCGGCGGTATTGGGTGGTGCCGGAAGGGTTAAATGTCGGAAAAGTTGCAAAACAGAAAATCGGACAGCCGGCGACCTGCGAGAAAAACGCCCTGACCTGCATGTTTGCGTTAGTGAAAATTGTCTGCAATAACGTTTTGCAACTTTTCCGACATTTAGGTGCCAGCGAAGCGTGTTTGAGGCCTGCGGCCCCTGGCGTTTTGCAACTTTTCCGACATTCTGGCGGCAGCGGTGAGTTTTGGAGTGCGCAGACCCGGCGTTTTGCAACCTATCCGGCATTCATACAGCGGAAAAGGTTAACTACAGCCCCAGCTGCTCCCGGACGTACTCCACGATGCCCGGCACGGCGGCCTCAATCTGCTGCCCGACCTCGGTAAAGTCCGAGCGGTGGCCATAGTAGGGGTCGGCGACTTCGGCACCGGCGGGGGAGTTGGCGTCAAAGCTACGGAACAAGCGAATGCGCTCCGGGGCGACACCCGCATTGCGCAACCCGCGCGCATGCCCGTCGTCCATGGCCAGGAAAAGGTCGGCGTCCAAATGCTCAGGTCCGAGCTGTGCCGCGCGGTGCGCCGTGCCGTCGTAGCCCAATGACGCCAACTCATCCACCGCCCGACCATCAGCGCCGTCGCCGATGTGCCAGCCGCCGAGTCCGCAGGAATTCAGGGTCACGGGAGCGTCGGCGGAAGCGGGAGCCTCGGGAGTGGCAGCGGCAGCGTCGGCGGAAGCGGGAGCCTCGGGAGTGGCAGCGGAGGATTCGGCAGCATCAGCGGCAGGCGAGTGTCTGGTGGCGATGCCGGCTTCCTCGAGGCCGGCGCGCAGAATCACCTCGCCCATCGGGGAGCGGCAGATGTTGCCCGTGCATACGACAGTGATGTGCATTGAATTCCTTTCAGTTCGTTGAGCAGCCCGGCTAGCCCTCGTTGGCCCAGCGCTGCACCAGCGCGTCCAGCTCCTCGAGCGTGTTCACGCTGTAAGCGGCCTTGGCGTGCTCTTCCTCGGAGCCGTAACCCCAGCCGACTAGCACCGTGGGGATGCCGGACTGCGCGGCGCCCTCCACGTCGTGAATACGGTCGCCGATCAGCAGCATTTTCGTCGGGTCGAGGGCCTGCAGGCCTTCCTCGGCGCTCATGTGTGCCAGGTATTCCCGCACTTCGGGGGCCTCTTTCAGCTGCTCGAGCGCATACTCAATAACAGCGGCCTTGGACCGGCGGGTGCCATCCTCCTGAGCCGCCCCCAGCACAGCGAAGTACTTCAGCATGTCGTGTTCGCGCAGGATCCGCTCCGCCGACACCTCGGACTTCGACGTCGCCGTGGATAGAATAATGCCTTCGCTGGACCATTTTTCCAGCAGCCCGCGCATGCCAGGGAACGGGGTGGCTTCCCTCCATCGCCCGTTTTCCTGATCCAAAAGGTACGTGTCGAAGACCTTCTGCAGCAGCTCGCCTTCCAGCCCAATGTCCCGCAGGGTCTCCACCATCGGCGGGCCGGGGATCTCGCGCACGCGCTCCTCGGGAGGCACCGGCACCCCGTGTGCCTCCAGGGCGTTCACGAAGCTGGCGCGGATGCCGGGGTAGCTATCCATCAGCGTTCCGTCTACGTCTACAAGCAGAATTGGTAAATCTCGCACTCCTCCAGTGTGTCAGATCTGACTAGGCTGGGTGGAGCATGTAGCCAGCCGAGCGAGCAGCCGGGCTGGCAGCATAGCCAGTGGCAAAGCAAGACAGCACATAGCAGTACCCCAGGAGAATCCGTGCCCGAGCCATCTACCACCGCCGCGAACCAGGCAGCCAGCCCCGCCACCGCCGCGAACCACACCACCGTCGCCGACGTCGTCGCCGCCTTGGAGGCCGCCTACCCGCCCCACCTCGCGGAATCCTGGGACGCGGTCGGCCTGATCTGCGGCGACCCCGCCGAGCCCGCGGACAAGGTCGCCTTCGCCCTGGATTGCACCGACGCCGTCGTGGATGCCGCCATCGCCCAGGGCGCGCAGATGCTCGTGGTTCACCACCCGCTGCTGCTCCGCGGCGTCACCGGCGTACCCGCCAACTCCCCGAAGGGCCGCATCGTCCACAAACTCATCCGCAACGGCATCGCCCTATTCGCCGCGCACACAAACGCCGATTCCGCCCGCCCCGGCGTGAACGATCGCCTGGCCGAGCTCCTCGGCATCACCCCGGGCGCACCCTTGCGGCCGATCCCTTCCGGCACCGACAAGTGGGGCTTCACCGTCCCTCTTAATGACGCCCCCACGGTGAAATCCGCCATCTTCTCCGCAGGCGGTGGCGCGCAGGGTGACTATGAGCAGGCCTGCTTCGAGTTCTCCGTTACGGGCCAGTTCCTGCCCACGGAAGGCGCGAATCCGCACCTCGGCGCGGTAGGGGAGGTAGAGACGGTCGAGGAGGTCCGCATCGAGTTCGTAGCCCCCGCCGCGAAGCGGGAAGCGATCCGCGCGGCCCTCATCAAGGCCCACCCGTACGAGGAGCCGGCCTACGACTGCGTGGAAACATCCCTGCCTACGCCCGCCGACCAGCAACTGGGCATCGGGCGCGTCGGCGAGCTGGATACCCCGTTGACCTTGCGGGAGTTCACTGCCCGCGTGGCCGAGCGACTGCCCGCCACCGAATGGGGCGTGCGCGCAGCCGGAGACCCCGATGCCATGATCCGCACCGTCGCCGTCGCTAGCGGCGCCGGCGACAGCTTCCTCGGCCAGGTCGCAAAAATGGATGTGGACTGCTTCGTCACCTCCGACCTGCGCCACCACCCGGTGGACGAGCACCTGCGCATGGGCGGATGCCCGGTGATCGATACCGCCCACTGGGCCAGCGAGTTTCCGTGGTGTTTCCAGGCGGAGGGCGTCATTAAGAAGGCAACGAAGGCACAGACCACAGTGATCGACGTGCGCACCGACCCGTGGACCGTGCACAAAAAGTAGGAGGACAACTGCGATGCGCTGGACGACCGACGACCGAAAGAACCTGGCAGACCTAGCGCGCGAACAGGAGGAGCTGGGCATCGCGCAGGCACGGCTGGACTCGCTGCCGGAGCAGGCGAAGTTGGAGGAGCTGCAGGCTCAGAAGCGCGAGGAGCGCCGCCAGCAGGTGCTGAACAACGCGCAGGTCAGGAGCGACCAGGCCTCCCTGATGCGCCTGCGCCAGGACGTGGCGAAGCTCAAGGAGCGTGAGCGGGCGAACGTGGCGGGGTTGAACTCGCAGACGGACCCCGAGCGGCGGCGCGACCTGAAGCACGACCTGCGTAGCACCCGCGAGCGATTGCACGATCTGGAGGGGCGGCTGGAACGCTCGGTGAAGGTGCAGTCCATGTTCAGCGGGGCCAACTCCGCCGCCGACGAGGCCGACGACCAGACGCATGCGCAGATCGACGAGGACATCGCCGCAGCGCAGACCGACCTGGACCGCGCGACCAACGCCCTGGAGGCTGACATTTCCGCCATCAAAGCCCGGTTGGCTCAGCGGCGGACGGCACTGGAAGACACGAACGCGGAGCTGCTGCAGGCCTACGACCAGCAGCTCGCCGAGCACGGGGTGGGCGCCGCACCGCTGAACGGGCGGACGTGCCAGGCTTGCTTCATGGAGCTGGACCCGCTGTCACTGAGGGAGATCGACGAGCTGGCCGCAGACGGCAGCGGGGAAGTGCCGCGATGCCCTGAATGTAATGTCCTGCTGCTGCGATAGAGTGGCCTGAAGTAGACAGAACGAGGGTGATGAATGATGCGCTTAGACGTGGAATGCGACGGAGGATCCCGCGGTAACCCGGGCATCGCCGGTTGCGGCAGTTCGGTCCTGGAGGGCGACCAGGAAGTAGCCGCACGCTGGGAGTTCATTGCCAAAGCCACGAATAATGTGGCGGAGTACCAGGGGCTCATCAATGCTCTGGAGCTGGCCATCGAGGTCGCGAAAATACGTGGGGTTGCCGCCGCGGATCTGGAGATCCAGGTGCGCATGGATTCCAAGCTCGTCGTCGAGCAGATGAGCGGCCGCTGGAAGATCAAGCACCCCGACATGAAGCCCCTGGCTGCGCGGGTCAAGGAGCTCGAGGCTACTCTTGCCGCCGTCACCTACAACTGGGTGCCGCGCGCGCAGAACAAGCGCGCCGACGAGCTGGCCAATCGCGCTATGGATGATGGGATTGGGGGTCGCTGGTTTGATGACGCCCTCTCGTTCCAACCCGCCGCCGACTCAGTTGAGGCTGGCGGGGATATCGCGTCGGGGCGTGCGGGTGCAGCTGCCCCGTCGGCGCCTGCAGGGGCTGCGGGCGTGGACACAGGGGCTGCGGACGCTTCGGTCGCTGCGGGGAATGAGAGCACGGGAGCGGAGGCCGTGACCGATGCCGCGAGCGCGCCGGAATGGCATCCAGGCGGGAAGCCGACCCGCCTGTGGGTGCTGCGGCACGGGCAGACGGAGATGAGCGTGCAGAAGCAGTTCTCCGGGCTCTCCGACCCAGAGCTGACCTCCCACGGGCGCGAGCAGGCTCGGCGGGCCGCGGCCTACGTGTCCGGGCAGCTGGCTGGCGGTGTTGGTGGCAACGCTAGTGCGGGAAGCAGTGCTGGCCCGGTGGCGATCTACAGCTCCCCGTTGAAACGCACCCGCCAGACCGCAGAGGCCGTGGCTGAGGCTTTGGCTCAGGCGCTAGCTGCGGCGCCCGCGGAGGCTGCAGCGGACGGCGGCTCCAGCAGTGCCGGTGGCTCTGGCACCACCAAGCCCCGCGTCCACGTCACTGAGGCCCTGATCGAGATGAACTTCGGAGACTGGGAAGGCCGCACCTTCGCCGAGGTCATGGATGAATTCCCCCTTGAGCACGACGCCTGCTTCTGGGACAGTGCCGCCGCCCCCAGCGGAGGTGAAAGCCCCGACGACGTGCTCGCCCGCGTGCGCCCCTTCCTCCGCGACGTCGCCCGCAACCACCCCGGCGAGGATGTTGTGTTGGTCAGCCATGTGACTCCCATTAAGTCCATCCTGCGCCACGCTTTTTGTGCCAGCGGCGCGTTGTACCGCACGCTGCACCTGGACCTGGCAGGCTTGAGCGTCATCGAAATCTTCCCGGATGGTTCAGAAGGTTCCGGGGGAGAAGTGGGCGTCAATAATAAGGGCAGCAACAAGGACAGCGCCGTGGTGCGAAGGGTCAACGATACGCACTTCCTCGATGGAGAAACCGTGCGCTAAAGTTAAGCCTTGTCGAGACGGCCGGGCGATCGCGGCGCGCGGAACCACCCCGCACACGGGGCAGGCCGGGCGCGGAGGAAAGTCCGGACTCCACAGGGCAACGGTGGTTGCTAACAGCAACCCGGGGCGACCCGCGGGAACAGTGCCACAGAAAACAAACCGCCCGCCACGCGCGGGTAAGGGTGAAAAGGTGCGGTAAGAGCGCACCAGCACCCCAGGCGACTGGGGTGGCTAGGTAAACCCCACCGGGAGCAAGGTCAAGGTGCCCGCACGTGCGCCATCCCAGATGGTGCACAAGCGTGCGGCGTAGCTCTAGGGCTGCCCGCCCAACAATGAGCAGGTAGGCCGCTTGAAGCCACCAGCAATGGTGGGCTCAGATGGATGATCGCCTCGTCCCACGCCGACTTCGCGTGCCCACGCGGTGCTGCGGAGTGGGCGGGGGATAGGACAGAATCCGGCTCATAGGTCGTCTCGGCGCAAACATTTTTTTTGAGGGGGTCGGGCGTGGCCGGGTGCGTGGCTGGGTGCCGGTTTCCGGTGTGGCCTGGGCACAGGCAGTGGCGTGGCAGGGAAACTCGGCTGGGTGCGTGGCCGGGACGAGGAGGTTGTGCCACTCTTGGAGTCATGAAACTTTTCGCCGCCGAGCTGAACTTCCGCGCCATCGCCGAGGAGTTCAAACTGCCGGAACGCTTCCCGGAGGACGTCCACGCCGAGGCGCTGCAATCCAGCGACCGGCACGCCGACCAGCGCCGCGACCTGCGGGATATTCCATTTGTGACCATCGACCCGGCGGGTTCGATGGACCTGGATCAGGCGGTGAACATTCAGGACGCGCCGGACGCGGCTGCTGCTAGCGCGGGCGGCGACGGCGCTGGCGCGGACGGGGCTGGGGCTGGTCCTGGCATGGGCGGCGCGGCCCGGTGGCGCGTGCTGTACGCCATCGCGGACGTGGCGGCCTTCGTGGATCCGGCCGGGCCGCTGATGGCGGAATCCCTACAGCGCGGCCAGACGATGTACCTGCCGGACGAGCCGACCCGCCTGCACCCGGCGGAGCTCTCGGAGGGCAGCGCCTCGCTGCTGCCCGACCAGACCCGTCCCGCCGTGGTGTGGGATATTCTGCTGCGCGCCGACGGTGAGGTCGCGGATTTCACCGTGTACCGCGCGCTAATCCGCTCCGTGAGGCGCTTCGACTACACCGAGGTGGAGGCGGACATGCACGGCGGCACCCTGCACCCCGCCATCGCCCAGCTGCCGGAAGTTGGCCGGGCGCGCCAGCGCTCTGATCTGCGGCGTAAGGCCATCAACTTGCGTTTGCCTTCGATCTCCGTGGAGCGCACCCAGTCCGACGACGGCACCGAGCGCTACCTGCTGGACATCGACGAACGCCAGGAGATGAACGACTTCAACTCCGAGCTGTCCCTACTGGCGGGCATGTGCGCCGGGGAGATGATGGTGCGCGCGGGCGTGGGCATCCTGCGCACCCTGCCGCCCGCCGGAGACAAGGAAATCGCCGCCTTCGACCACTCCGCGCACGCCTTGGGGTTCGATCGCTCCGGCCGCCCGATCGGGGAATTGCTCGCTGATATTGACGCCTCCACGCCGCGCGGCATGGCACTCATGCGCGACGCGCAGAGTCTTCTGCGCGGGGCGGGGTACCAGCAGTTCGGCCTGGCTGGCGGGAGTGCTGAGGCTGGCGCGTCTGAGCCCAGCATCCACGCCGGCATCGGCGGCCACTATGCGCACGTCACCGCGCCCCTGCGCCGACTGGTGGACCGCTTCGCCACGGAAATCTGCCTGGCCATCGCCAGCGCACAGTCCATCCCGGAGTGGGTGACCGCCAACGTCGACCAGGTTCTCGGCACCATGAAATCCAGCGGCCAGACGGCTAGCGCCGTCGACCGCGCCTGCCTGAAACTCACCGAGGCGGTCGTCCTGCAACCGTGGGTAGGCCAGAACTTCAACGCAACGGTGCTCAACAGTGACGGCGGAGACAAGGCGAAGATCCTAGTCGAGGAGCCGCCCATCTTGACGACTTGTGTGGGCGGCCCAGACGAGGCGTCAACAATTAAAGTAACCCTGATTGAAGCCGAACCCGCAGCGCGAGAGGTACGTTTCGCCTGGCCGGCCGATTAGGCAGGGGGCTGTCCGGCGCGTGTGGTACACATGACTTTATGAGCGAAAATGATGCGCAAAAGTGGTACTACGACACGAAGACCGGCCAGGTGAGCCAAGGCAAGGACAGCGCGTGGGATAGCCGCATGGGGCCCTACGACTCGCGCGAGGAGGCCGAGGCCGCCATCGAGACCGCGCAGCAGCGCACTAAGGAGGCCGAGGAGTACGACGCGGAAGATGACGACTAAGGACTCCGCGGTCGGCGCGGGCGACGCGGGCGGAGTGAGCGGCGCGGGCGACGCGGGCGGCGTGAGCGGTCGCGTTGACGGCGAGGCGGACCGCTCGTGGCTGGCGCGCACCCTGCTGCCGGAGGGCAAAGAGCCGGACCCGCGCTTCACCCTGGCAAACGAGCGCACCTTCCTGGCGTGGATCCGCACTAGTTTGGCGTTTCTGGCTGGCGGGGTGGCGCTAGAGGCGTTCCGTTCACCGAATGTGCCCGAGCATCTGTGGAGCGCCGCGGCTGTGTTGGTGCTGGTCGTTGGCATGCTGATCGGCCTGGGGGCGGCGGTGCGGTGGCTGCGCGTGGAGCGTGCCATGCGAAATGGGAAAGCTCTGCCGGTGCCCGCGATCGTGCCCTTCCTGGCAGGCGTGGCCGTGGTGGCTTGTGCGGTTGTGCTGGGGTTTGTGATCTTCGGAGACTTTGGGATGGAGCTGTAGGTGGCGCGCCGGAAGGTGTCACGCCAGGGTGCGCGCGGTGCTGCACAGGCGGCTGCGCGGCGGGTGCCCGAGCGCCCGCACTCTGACCTGGGGCTTCAGCCGGAGCGCACCAGCCTGTCGTGGCAGCGCACCCTGTTGGCGCTGCTGGTCGTCAGCGCTCTGCTGTTCCGGTGGATCGGCCGCTACGGTGTGATCGTCCTGCCCGCGGCCGGGGTGTTGATGCTGCTCGCGGCGCTCATTCTGCTGACCCAACGGCGCCGCTACCTGCGCTTCAGCGCTGGCCTGCGCGCCGAACGCCTCACCGCAAACGTCGGCTCGGTCGTCGCGGTGACTGCGGCTGTCCTGATCTGCGGCGTGGTCGCCGCCATCTTCGTTATTCTGGACGCCATCTAACCCCAACCGCCCAGCATTGTTGTACTGTCCTAAGTGTTGATTAAGCACACCGTTCAAGGTGAGCCGCTGTGTGCAGTGAGAATAGAGGGGCAAAAGCTGGTGGACGTAAATGTTTTCTATCGGACTTTTGACGTCTCTGATGTTGCCCCAGGGGCTAATATCTTGGATCTCATCTTTCATGGGTTGATCCTCTTTACTGTTCTATCCGGCATTATGGCCTGGGTGGCAATCATAATTTTGGTTTCCAGATCGATTTGGAGAAAAAAGAACCCCGGCAGACAAACCCGTACGTGGGTAGTCTTCTTTGCTCTGTCCTTTTCGATATACGTGATTTCTGTTCCGTTGTCCTTCAAATTAGTGCTGTTCCCGGGTGAAATATCCTCCAAGATCTACGCGCTGGATAAATATGGGAACGGAAGGGCAGTTCCAATGGTGACGGAAGATTCCCCAATAAACACAGTGAGAATGGATCACGCCAAGAAGACTTTTTTGGAGAAGTACCATCGAGAAGTTTTCGACGCTTTGTCTAGTGACCCAGAGTTAATGCAGTATGACCTTGTGGGATGTAAGGATCAGGGGGAAGACAAGCATGAGAAGTCAATCTTCTGCGGCGGCTATGTGGATTCCGGTGTTCATGCTGTTAAGGGAGGGAAAGAGTTTTCGTTAAATCCCCATTTTCATTTTGGGGAGAGGCCAGAATCTATTCGAGAAAGAGAGGGGATGGATTTGGAAAACTCGCCTGGCGGCGGCATGACGGTTCGGCTTTCGGTTTACATTTCTGAGCAAAGCTAGTGGTGGCTGGCGTGGGGCTGGCGTGGGCGTGGTGCCTGGCGGTTGCTGGCGTGCTAAATGTCGTTAAAGTGGTAAAACGTTACTGGCAGCGATTGCAGATACTGTAAAGGTGCAGGTCAGGGCAATTTCGCTAGCTGGAAAAATTTTTTCGGGAAGACGAATTACAACTTTAACGACATTTAGTGGTTTGAGAGGGGGTGTCAGCCCGCCGGAATGGTGCCAGAGAGGCTAGTGGGGCTGGTGTGTCGCGGCTGAACGTGGGTGTGGGTAGGTGGCAGGAGCTGGGAGATTGAGTGTGTGACCAGTGGGGCTAGAGAGGCCTGTGGGGCTGGTGTGACGTGACGGAAGGTGGGTCGGGCAGGCCGAGCCGGGAGCGGACAGGCCAGGCAGGGGCGGGTCGGTGCCAGGCTGGCGAGGTGGGCGGTGGGTGGCCCTGCAGACCCAGTCAGCCGGGCTAGAAGCAGTGCTCCTCCGCCGGGAACTCGCCTGCAGCAACCTCTCGCTTGTAGGCAGCCGCGGCGGTGGTCAGGTCCGATCCCACCGAAGCCCACTGCTTCGCGAAGCGCGGACGGTGCCCACCCGCCGGGAACGCAGCCATGTCGTGCCACACCAGAACCTGCCCATCGCAGTCCGGACCTGCACCAATGCCAATCGTCGGGATGTCCAGCTCCTTAGTCACGGAAGCCGCCACGTCCGCGGGCACCATCTCCAGCACAACCATGTCGGCACCGGCTTCCTGCACGGCGCGGGCGTCGGCCAGCAGCTGCTCGGCGCCAGCCCCGCGGCCCTGCACCTTGAAACCGCCCAGCTGGTTGACGGACTGCGGAGTAAAGCCGATGTGCGCGCACACGGAGATACCGGCGTCAGTAATAGCGCGAATGCGATCCGCAATCCGCACCCCGCCTTCGATCTTCACCGCATGCGCGCCCGTGCGATGCAGCATCTCGGTGGCGGCCTTCACGGCCTGCTCATCCGAGGCCTCATAGGTGCCGAAGGGCAGGTCAGCGACCACGGCGGCATTACCGGCGCCGCGGACAACGGCGGCTGTCAGGTAGACCATTTCGTCCATGCTGATGCGCTGGGTGGCGTCATACCCAAACACCACATTCGCGGCAGAATCGCCGACCAGCATGATCTCCACGCCTGCCTCGGCGAACGCGACGGCGGTGGAGTAGTCGTAGGCGGTCAGCATCGCGAACGGCTCGCCCGTGCCCTTGCGTGCCTTCAGATCGGCGATGCGCACCTTCTTGGTGGGGACCAGGTAGCCGTTGGGGGTGGAGCCGGATGTTCCAGATTTTGCAGTCATGCTGTTCATTCTAGGTGACGCCCTCAGCCCCAACCGCTGAACCGCCGACTAGCGCAATCGGGGGCGCGGCCTAGCGCAAACGGGGGCGCGGCCTAGTGCAATCGGGGGCGCAGCCTCGCGCAAACGGGGGCGCAGCCGGGCCGGGAACTTCTACAATGGGGGACATGAATCGCCAACAGGAATATGTTCTGCGCACGCTGGAAGAACGCGACATCCGCTTCGTTCGCCTTTGGTTTACGGATATCCAGGGCTACCTCAAGTCCGTGGCGGTGGTGCCAGCGGAGCTAGAGGGGGCTTTCCAGGAGGGCATCGGCTTCGACGGCTCGGCGATTGAAGGGTTTTCCCGCATCGCGGAATCGGACACGATCGCGCAGCCGGACCCGTCGACGTTCCAGATCTTCCCGTTCAAGTCGGATTCCGGGGCACTGTCGGCGCGCATGTTTTGCGACATTGCGATGCCGGACGGCACCCCTTCGTGGGCGGATCCGCGCCAGGTGCTGCGCCGCCAGATGAAGGCCGCGGCGGATCAGGGCTTCAGCTGCTATGTCCACCCGGAGATCGAGTTCTTCCTGGTCAAGGAGCTGGAGACTGAGGGGTATCCGCCGGTGCCGACGGATAACGGCGGCTACTTCGACCAGGCGGTCACCGACGACGCTCCGGCTTTCCGCGCCCACGCGATCAGCGCGCTGGAGCACATGGGCATTTCCGTGGAGTTCTCGCACCACGAGAACGCACCGGGGCAGCAGGAGATCGACCTGCGTTACGCCGACGCCCTGACGATGGCGGATAACGTGATGACCTTCCGTTACCTGATTAAGCAGGTAGCTCGCCGCAATGGCGTGGCCGCGACGTTCATGCCGAAGCCTTTCCGCGAGCACGCGGGGTCGGCGATGCACACCCACATGTCCCTGTTCGAGGGAGAGAATAACGCTTTCCACGATCCGGATGATGAGCTGCGCCTGTCGGGCACCGCAAAGTCCTTCATCGCGGGCATTCTGGAGCACGCCCCGGAGATCACGGCGGTGACGAACCAATGGGTGAACTCCTACAAGCGCATTACCTCCGGCGATGAAGCTCCGCGTGCGGCGGCGTGGGGTGCGTCGAACCGCTCGGCGATGATCCGCCTGCCGATGTACACGCAGAACAAGGCGGCTTCCCGCCGCGTGGAGGTTCGTTCACCGGATAGCGCCTGCAACCCGTACCTGGCTTATTCGGTGCTGCTGGCCGCAGGTTTGAAGGGGATTGAGGAGGGCTACGAGCTGCCCAACCCGGCGGAGGAGGATGTCTCCCGCATGACCCGCCGCGAGCGCATTGCCGCAGGCTACAAGGATCTGCCTTCGGATCTGAACAGTGCCTTGCGGGAAATGGAGCGTTCCGAGCTGGTTGCCGATGCCCTCGGCGAGCACGTCTTTGAGTTCTTCCTGCGCAACAAGTGGCGCGAGTGGTACGAGTACCAGTCGCAGATCACGCCGTGGGAGCTGCGGAACAACCTGTCCTTCTAGTCGCCTTATCTGCGGCTTCCTCTCCCACAATTCCATCCCTCCCACTACTTCCTTGAGTTCTAGGAGCACCTTCACCCCATGACCCGCCCTCGCAGTTCGCGTTCCTCCGTGCCGACCGCCCGCAC
>NZ_CALLDG010000201.1 GCF_937999985.1 uncultured Corynebacterium sp. | reverse complement strand
GAGCAGCTCGGTAGCTCGCTGGGCTCATAACCCAGAGGTCGTAGGTTCGAATCCTGCCCCCGCTACAAATTAATCCCCTCGCTGGTTGAAAGACCGGCGAGGGGATTTTGCGCATGTGGGGTTGTGGCCGGAGGCCTAAGGTTGTTGACATGTTTGAATCGACCAGTCTGGATGATCTGAAATACTCCTTCGACAGCATCCCCACCCGTCCTGCTCTTGCGCTTAAGGAGAGCACGCGGCCTGATACACCGACCACTTCGAAGGTGTGTGGCACTCCCTACCTGCCGGAGCATGCGCCCTACCCGTATTACGGTGGCCGGCCCATGTTCTTCATTGCCCAGTTTAATTTCTCCGAGCTAGAGCCCCTTCCAGGGTTCCCTACGGTTGGGCTTCTTCAGCTTTTTGTACCTGAAGACGATGGGTGGGGCATGGATGAATGGCTACGGAAAGACAGCCAGGGGCTGGGGGATGAGGCCACTCCGTTCGCCCGATACTTTGAGGATTTCTCTGCGCCGCATGTCGGCGAGATGCCCGAAGAAGAGATCGAGAATTCGGGCGAACATCCAGCCCCTAATCCATTCGATCCCTTCACTATCGACGGAGTCCGATTCGATCAAGAAGTGAATTGCAGCACTCACGAGTACGGTCGTGTCATTCTTGATCCGAAAGGCCCTCGTGCCTTGCTGAGGAGGGGGCGGGATTACGTGGATATTCACACGTATGAAGGAAACCTGGTTTCGCGATGGGTGGTCGGAGGGGAGACGACAATTGAGCAGCCCCACCTTAACCTCGGGAGAACGACAAAGGATGCGTTTGACGCGGCCGTCGCCCGTGCAGAAAAAGAGGGCTTCACTGTCTACCCTCACGCCGATGAATACTTGGAGCCCATTGGCTTTCCACAAGCAAACGGATCCTCGCTCGGTGGCTACACGATCATGCTGAACGGTAGCCCACTACTCCCATCGGATCCTCGGATCGTGCTTGCGACGATTGACCAGGATGGCCCATGTGAGTGGGGCGATTGCGGAGTTGGAAACTTCTACATCCATCCCGATGATCTGGCAGCACGTAACTTCGATCGGGTTATTTTCAGCTGGGACTGTGGATAGGGGGCAATCGCGCTGTCCGCGGCTTCCGCACTCTGCCGTTAATCTTCTGCTCAATCGTCGAGAGCACGTAGGTAGAAGCGGCGGATCAGGGCACGCCGCGGCAGGTCGATGACTGGGCGTAGGACGGGAAAACGGGCGGGCTGGGACTTGGCGTCAATAAGAAAAAGAACCCTACCGTCCTGCAACCGCTCGAGGGTGAAAGTCTCCTCGCCCCGCTCGACGTGACCGGGGAGAGTGCCATAAGTAAAGCCGCAGCGGCCGGGCGTGGAGAAAGTATCGACAACCCGGCAGCGGAACGCGCACGGCCCGAAGCCCAGTGCGACCTCGGCGCCAGTCTCCACAACCTCGTGGGTGGGGAGCACGCGGAAGAGGCCACTGCGCTGCACACCCCAGCGGAAAAGCCTGGCCGCGGCGGTCTCGAAGTCCGCAGTGATGACCCGCGACATGTGTAGCTCCGGAAAGCCGTCAGTCGAGGTATAGGAGAGGGGAGTCATAGAAAGTCCCAGGCTACTTGATGTGCCCGGCAATCTGCGCGTGCTCGGGGACATACGGGACGAAATCTTGCACGTAGGCACCCATGGCGATCAGGGCGTTGACCCTTTCCCAGATCGGCGGGTGGGTAGCGGAAAAGTTTCGTTTCTTCGTCATGGCGCGCTTGAAGACGGACCCCTTCTTGCCTGCGTCGGAATTGTGGAAGCCCTGGATGATGTCCTGCTCCGGTGCGTACAAAGCCAGGGAGCCGGGCGTGCCGTACATGGAGTTCTGCACCGTAGAAGGGTTCGTCTGGTGGAATGCGCGGATAGTGATCAAGGCTTGCGCCAGTGCGGTGGGGTTACGGCACAGGGAGACTCCTTGGCTATCGGCCTGCTGCTCGCGGTGGCGAGACATGTAGGCCCGGGCGATATTGGCCAGCGCTGGGGCGGCGAGGATAACGCAGAAGGAGATCAGCAAGATCACGATGGCAGCTACGGCATTTCCGCCACCGTTCGAGTTGGAGCTGGAGCGGCTCCGGTTGTTGTTGCTGAAACTGCCGTAGATAAACACCGACTGCAGGATGGAAATGACGGACGCGATGGCCACCAGCTGCGTCATCACGCGATTATCGTCGGCGGTCAGGTGGCTCATCTCGTGGGCGATGACCGCCTGCATCTGCTCGCGGTTCAGCAGGTACCCAAGCTCTTCGGTGACGACGATGGTGCCGGTGTGAGGCTTGTTGCGCTTGCCTCCCAGTGCGTAGGCGTTGGGTACTCCGGTGCCGATGAGCACATAGACCTTGGGTGGGGAGGGCATGCCCGCGGCGATCGACATCTCCTCCACAATGTTGTAGACCATGCCCTTTTCCACCTTGCGCTTCTCGCCACCGATGGCGGAGATCACGGTCTTGGTGGAAAAGAAATACGAATACAGCAGGATAAGCGCGGCAACCGGGATGGCGACCCCGGCGGAGATCAGGATGACCTTGCCCAGGGTGTTGTAGTCAATGTCGCTTCCTTGGATGCCAACGTAGGCTGCACAGGCACACGCGACGATGGAAAGCTGCAGAACAAATACGTTCGCGATCCACGCGACGGCGATGCCTTTGCGTAGCTGCGAAAGCGATTCGTCAAAGGTTCTTGGCTGGTTGGCCATTGTCCGTTATCCGTCCTTTCAGCCTCTTAGTGCGCAAGCGCGGCCGGGCAGAGCAAGAAGGCTAGAAAGAAACGTCCGGAGCCTGGCGCTTGGACTCTTCCACCTGGAAGAAACCAAAGGGCTGGAAGCCGTGGACGGAAGCGACAATGTTGGTCGGCACGGACTGGATTGCGGTGTTGTAGGTGTTCGTGGAGGCGTTGTAGTACTGGCGGGCGAAACCCACCTTGTTCTCGGTGGAGGCGAGCTCTTCCTGCAGCTGCTGGAAGTTGCGGGAGGCCTGCAGCTCCGGGTACGCCTCGGCGGTGGCGCGCAGGGTAGCCATGGTGCGACCGAATACGGCGTCGGCCTGGGAGGCATCCTGCACGTTGCCGGTTGCCTGCGCGCGTTCGGTGGCGGTGCGTAGCTCCGCGATGTCGTGGAATACCTTGGCTTCGTGGCTGGCGTAACCCTTGACGGTGGCCACCAGGTTGGGGATCAGGTCGCCGCGGCGCTGCAGCTGGGTATCGATCTGGGCGTAAGCCTCGTTAACTGTGTTCCGCTTCTTGACGAGGCTGTTGTACATGGCGAACCAGATGATGGCGAGGACTACGAGGATGGCGAGGATGATAACTGCGATGATCATGTAAGCAATACTTCCTTGGAAAACTCTTGAACGTACCTATCTAGAAATTCTCGGCGCGTGGCGGTTCGGTAGTGACCCGCACAGGCTAACAGTGTTGGAATGTATTATCGCTAACGTTTGTTCCCGGCGCAGGCCGGAAAACTTGGAAAAATCTCTAGCTAGGGTTGGGGCCATGCCTAAAAACACAAACTCTATGGTCGAACGCCAGCTTTCCCACCGCACGATCAGGGAGTTCACGGATCAGCCGGTGGACGGCCAGACCCTGGAAACCATCTATGACGTAGCCATGCGCACGGCATCTTCCCGCGGTATGCAGCAGGCCAGCATCATTCGCGTGACAGATACGCAGTTGCGGGAGCGCCTGGCGGAGATCGGCAACCAGGAGTATGTTCGCCGCGCACCGGTGTACCTGTTGTTCTTGGCGGATACGGCGCGGAATGCGCAGATCCTGCAGGAAAATGGCGGCGACCCGCGAGCCGCTGGGCGCACGAAGGCTTTTGTGGAGGCCTTCACCGACGCCTGCCTGATGGCACAGAACGTGGTGAACGCTGCCGAGTCCTTCGGCCTGGGCGCCAACTTCCTGGGCAATATCCACAACCACACGGCCGGGGTTATCGAACTGCTCGATCTGCCGCGCTACACCTTCCCGGTGGTTGGCCTTACCCTGGGCTGGCCGAACCAGGATCCGCAGCTGAAGCCTCGCATGCCGCGCAAGTTCCGCGTGATGGAAAACGGCTACCAGACCAGCGAGAACCTGACCGCCGACCTGGCGGATTACGATGCGGAGATGCGGACCTACTACGACCTGCGCAACGCCAACCAGCGCGTGGATAGCTTCACCAATCAGGTCTTAAAGAACTTCCCCTTCACCCGTGACAGCAACGATGACTCGCTGCAAGCCGCGCGCTGGCAAGGCTTTATTGTTTAGTGCTTTTCTTCCTGTCTTCTTTTTTGACGCCCACAGTGTCACTCGCGCCTAACCTCAAATTAACCTGACGTTCAGAAACCTGGGTTAGTGTCCGAAGGAGTTTATAAAACTATTGCAATAGTCGCCGGGCGGGCCTGGAAGCTTGGCGTCAAAAAAGAACTGCAGGACGAGACCTCAAAGGTGAGAGAAAAGTGACCAAGAATAAGAGCCTCAAAATCACGATGGCCACCGTGATGGCAACAACCATGTCCCTTTCCGCAGTGAACGTCGCGCCGGTGGAGGCTGCACCGAGCGTGCCGGCGGTTGCTGGCTCCGAGGGAGTGCCGGGCTACCCGCACCCGGTACAGCACCCGGGCGCCCCGACCCCGCAGCCTTTCGGTCCGGAGTACCTGGGCGGCTACATTTCTGACATCAGCTCCCACGGCTACGGCATTTACCTGGACGTCGTGGATGGCTTCAACGATGTGCGCGCCAACCACCCGGCGATCATGAAGCAGAACCTGGACAAGGTTGTGGAGATCAACAACGCTGCGCAGAGCAATCCGTCTGCTATCCAGCGCGCACAGAAGGACGCTCGCGCGGACAAGGCGGGCGTGCTGGATGCGTTCTCCGACTCGCTGGGCGACGAGCTTGGCCGCCACTTCCGCGACGCCCTGCGTGAGAATCGTCTGCCGAAGACCCAGTACCTGCTGGGCAACGGCTACCTGGCACGCGCAGGCGGAGTTGCATCCTCCACCTTCGTGGAGAAGATGGTGTTCGGTTACGACCGTCCGTTCGTGGTCGCCCCGGATCGCATCAAGAAGTACGAGGATGGCCAGAACAAGTACTACGGCACCTCCAAATCCTACCCATCCGGCCACACCAACCAGGCCGTGTGGTCCACCACTCTGCTGGCGCTGACCCTGCCGGAGCTGGCTCCGCAGATCCTGGCTCGCGGTTCCGAGGCTGGCAACAACCGCGTTGTCATGGGCGTGCACTACCCGCTGGACGTCATGGGTGGCCGCATGTCCGGCACCGCTGCTGCCGCCGACCGCTGGAACGATCCGAAGATGCGTGACGCGGTCCGACAGGCGGGCAAGGAGCTGCGCGCGGAGCTGGAGTGGCGCGCGGGTCGTCCGATTGCCGAGGTTGTGAAGAGCGACAAGGCATACCGTTCCACCGACCAGGCTGTGCGCGAGTACACCGACCGCATGACCTACGGCTTCCCGAAGATCTACCGCAAGGATGCGCCGATGATCGTGCCGCAGGCTGCGCCGGATCTGCTGCTGCCGAAGTTCCCGAAGTTGACCTACAAGCAGCGCGCCTCCATCCTGCGCCAGACCGCCATCCCGTCCGGTTCCCCGCTGGACGATCAGGGTCCGCGCGGATCCTGGCAGCGCCTGAACATGGCCGCCGCATTCGCCGCTAAGGTCAAGGTCAACGGCGACGGCAGCGTCACCGTTCTGCGCTAGTTGCCCGCTAACCGGCAGATGGTCGGCAGCTAATCGGCGCCTAGTCGGTGCCGCGCAGCACGAGGCGGGGGAGCAGGGGTAACCTTGTCCAAATTGTTACCTCTGTGACGCATGTGAAACCGAGCTTCTGCGCTAGGGTTAGGTGCATGTCAGCCGCATCTGTATCCACTCGCACCTCACCTGGGCGCTCCTTCCGCAGCGCCACCCGTCGCCGAATCGGAGCCCTGATGGCGGGCGTGGCGTTGGCTACCTCCGCCGTTTTTGGCTCCGCATTCACCGCGCCAGAGGCCGCAGCCGCGCCCGCTGGTTCCGCAGATGCATTCTTGCAGGCCACCGGCCAGCCCGGACCGCACCGCGTTCCGGGTCACTACTTCACCTCTCCAGGCATTCCGCAGGCTCAGCGTGCTGCGGCGCCCAGCGTTCTGGCTGGGCCTTCCATGCCGATCTACGTTGGCAACAACATTTGCACCCTGGGCGTGGTCGGCTACGACAAGGCCGGGAACAAGGTGGGCATCACCGCAGGTCACTGCGGTGGCCCCGGTGCCCCGGTCGTTTCTATGGACGCTGAACGCGCCGGCCAGATCGGCACCGTTGTCCGCAACGGCTACCCGGACTACGCAGTGATCAAGTTCAACAATAAGGTGCGCCTGACCCGCGGTTACAACAACGTTCACCTGAACTCCCTCGGCGGCCCCACCCCGGGCAGCCTGCAGCAGATGTGCAAGACCGGTGTGGCCACCGGTGTTTCCTGTGGCCCCATGCTGGCGATCTCCGGACCGTTCCTGGTTTCCCACCTGTGCGGCTCTATGGGAGATTCGGGTGGCCCGATCTACGTCGGCAACCGGTTGGTCGGCATCGTCAACGGTGGCGTGGCCAACCTGCCTTCCTGCACCACCCCGCTGCAGGGGCCGTTGCACGCGCCGACGGCGGGTGCAGCGTGGAACGTGATCGCCGCGGATCTTAATGCGGCCGGCGGGGTGGGAGCCGGATTCCGTCTGGCCTAGTTTAAGTTAGCCCAAGCGCCCTCTGCCTAGCTGCAGCAGGGCCTTTGCTATTTCTACGCCCTCGGAGCCAAACTCCGCGCGGAACTGGTTAATGATGGCGACCTCGCGGGTGTAGACCAGCTTCGTTCCGCCGGAGCCCAGGCGCGTTTTACCGATCGCTTTCGACACCTCGCTGCGACGGTGGATCGCGTCGATGATGACGCGGTCGAGGCGGTTGATCTCCTCGCGGTAGGATTGAATTTCTGAATCCGACAAGGGATCGTCCGTGCCCGAGGGCATGCGGACGGTGAACTCGTTGGGCTTCGACGAAGCCGCAGAATCGTTGTCGCTCATGCGTTGTATTCTACCGCTAGTCCGGAAGCTGAGATCCGCAAGAGCCCCCGGAGAGAGGCGCCAGCGGGTTTCGGGAAATTTTTGAGGGAGCACAAAGGGAAACATGAACAACCAGAACGATCCGTTCGCCGACCTGCCGCTGCCTGAAGAACCGACGCTTTTCGACGACGAGGTTCCGCCGCCAGCAGACGAGCTGCCGCCGGAAGGGTACGAAAGCGTGCTGGCGAACATGCGCTCCGATAGCTCACAGCCTGCCCCGCAGCCGTCACAGCCGCACCACACACCGGCGCAGTCGCGCAGGAATGCTGGGACGGTCGCGGGGGAGACGGAGCGTCACAAAGAAAAGCTCCTCGAAGGGCTCAACCCGCAGCAGCGGCAAGCGGTCGAGCACATGGGCAGCCCGCTGCTGATCGTGGCGGGCGCGGGCTCCGGCAAGACGAGTGTGCTGACGCGCCGTATCGCGTACCTGCTGGCAAACGGGGTGGCGCCGTGGCAGATTTTGGCGATCACCTTCACTAACAAGGCGGCGGCGGAGATGCGCGAGCGCGTGGTGGACATGGTCGGCCCGCAGGCGGAGCGCATGTGGGTCTCCACGTTCCACTCCTTTTGTGTGCGCGTGCTGCGCGCCAATGCGCACCTCGCGCCGGGGCTGAACACGAACTTCAGCATCTACGACTCGGATGATTCCAAGCGTCTGATGACGATGATCATCAAGGATGCCTCGCTGGATCTGAAGGAGTTTTCGCCGCGCGGGGTGCTGAACGTGATCTCCAATTGGAAGAACGAGCTGGTCGGTCCGGCCGGGGCGCTAGAGGAAGCGCAGCGCGACTCCAACCCCCACACCGCCCAGATCGCCACGTTGTACAAGACGTATCAGAACCGCCTGCGGGCGGCGAACGCGGTGGACTTCGACGATCTGATCGGCGAGGTCGTGGCGATCCTGAACAACAACCCGGACGTGCGCGAGCACTACCGGCGCCGCTTCCGCCACATCATGGTCGACGAGTACCAGGACACGAACCACGCACAATACGAGCTGGTGGCGGCTCTCGCGGGCAAGGGCAAGGCCGAGTGCGAGCTGTGCGTGGTGGGCGATGCCGACCAGTCGATCTACGCCTTTCGTGGCGCGACGATCCGCAACATCGAGGAGTTCGAGCGCGACTACCCGGATGCCCACACGATCCTGCTGGAGCAGAACTACCGCTCCACCCAGAAGATCCTGTCCGCCGCCAACGCGGTGATCGATCGGAACCAGGGGCGGCGCCCGAAGAAGCTGTGGACGGATTTGGGTGATGGCGAGCTGATCGGCGGCTACGTTGCGGACAACGAGCACGACGAGGCGAACTTCATCGTCGAGCAGATCGACGACTTGGTGGACAACGAGGGCTACTCCTACGGCGACATCTCGATCATGTACCGCACCAACAACGCCTCTCGCGCGATCGAGGATGTGCTGGTGCGCTCCGGCATGCCGTACAAGGTCGTCGGCGGTACGCGCTTCTACGAGCGCCGCGAGATCCGCGACATCGTGGCTTACCTCAAGGTGTTGGATAACGCGGACGACACGGTGGCGCTGCGACGCATCATCAACACCCCGCGCCGCGGAATCGGGGACAAGGCCATCGCGCAGGTCACTGTGCACGCGGAGGGCCAGGGGATCGGTTTTTCGGCTGCTCTTGGTGACGCCGCCGCGGGGAAGGTCGCCGGCCTTTCCGCACGCGGCCGCAATTCCATTGGCAAGTTCCTGGAGATGATGGACGCGCTGCGGGCGGAGACAGAGTCTATGGAGATGACGGCCTCAGACGGGTCCGGCCTGGGGCTGCCCGACCTGGGGCGGGTGATCTCCGCGGTGCTGGACGTGACCGGCTACAAGGAGCTGCTGGAGAAGTCCAACGACCCGCAGGATGGTACGCGCTTGGACAACCTGAACGAGCTGGTGAGCGTGGGGCATGAGTTCTCGCAGGAGTCGGCGAACCTGAAGGCGTACGAGGAGATGCCGGGTAGTGGCAGTACCGGTAGCGCCGGTAGCAGCGATGGCAGCGCCGACGACAGCGCCGACGCCATGCTCGCCGAAGGAGAGGCGCCGCTGGGCAGCCTGCAGGCCTTCTTGGAACGCGTGAGCCTGGTGGCGGACGCGGACCAGATTCCCGCGGACGAGCAGGACATGGTGACGCTCATGACGCTGCACACCGCCAAGGGGTTGGAGTTCCCCGTGGTGTTCCTGACCGGCTGGGAGGACGGACAATTCCCGCACATGCGCGCGCTGGGCGACCCAACGGAGCTGGCCGAGGAGCGGCGCCTGGCCTATGTGGGCATTACCCGTGCAAAGCAGCGGCTGTTCCTCACCCGTGCGATTACGCGCAGCGGTTGGGGCGCGCCGGTGAATAACCCGCCGTCGCGCTTTTTGTCCGAGGTGCCGGAGGATCTGATGGAGTGGATCCGCGAGGAGCCCGCCCGCTTCGGCAATGGTGTGGATTCCGCCTGGGGTGGCGGTGGCTATGCCGATGGCACCAGCTTCGGCAGCTCGGGTGGTTCGGGCGGTTCAGGCGGCTGGGGTACGCGTTCCAGCGGCTGGGGTGGCCAGTCCTACCGGAAGCCAGCAAAGAAGTCGAAGCCTGCCTTCGGAGCCGGAGCGAAGAAGGACCAGGATCTGGACCTGGCGGTGGGGGACAAAGTCAACCACGACAAGTACGGCCTGGGCACGGTGAAGAGCGTGGACGGTAGCGGATCGCACACGACCTGCATGATCGACTTCGGCAGTCAGGGCACGGTGCGTCTGATGCTGTTCGGCGGCGTGCCGATGGAGAAGCTCTAGCCCCTGGGGCTCTGGGGCACGCCCGAGCCAGTGTGTTGCTGGAGTGACGATTGTGTCTAATGGTGCGCAGAAAATGTTTTCTTAATGTAACGTAACAGCATCCTCTTTCGATGGGTTAGGCGTAACTAGAAGGGTATTAATGCAGAACAATCAACAAGTGACTTCCAAATTGCAAGACCTTAAGCACTTGGGCGAGGCCGCCTGGGCGGAGACACACGCTATTGCCACCGGCCTGGGAACTGCGCTGAAATCGGGCGTAGTCGTCAGGGGAGGCGGTATCAAGGGGAAAGCCAAGCTGGTCGAGAGTATTGCTCGCTACGGCTTCACCGCTGGGCGTCAAGCGTGGTACGCGGCAGAAGTGGCGCCGAACCGTACGGCCATCATCGATGACATCGGCGAGCGCACGTATGCGGAGGTTCGCAGCGATTCGCTGGCCTTCGCCCGCGCACTGCAGCGCATGGGTCTGGGGCCAGGCAAGAATATTGCGGTCATGGCCCGCAATTCCCGCGTGGTCGTCTACGCGCTGGTCGCCAAGGGATTCATCGGGGCGGACATTAGTCTGCTCAACCCGGCTTCCAGCCCAGTCCAGCTGCAGAAGAGTATGGAGGAGCTGGATGTTCACACCATCATCATTGATGAGGAGTTCGCGGACAGGCTGCCCGCGGACTATTCGCGCGCCAAGGTGATCATCGGCTATGCGGAGGATCTGGAGAACCCGCAGGCTCCGAACCCGGAATGGGAAACCTTCCAGCAGGTCATTGATCACGCCCCCTCCGAGGCGGAGGAGAAGCTGCCCACGATCCCGAAGCGCGGCTTCATCACCATCTTGAGCTCCGGCACCTCTGGCACTCCGAAAGCCGTAGTGCACCGGGAGCCGCCAATCCCGACTCCGCTGGCGGATCTTGTCACCTGGATCCCGTGGCGGGCGGAGATGATGATCCAACAGACCGCCTCCATGTTCCACTCGTGGGGCTGGGCGAACCTGAACCTGATTTTTGCCCACCGCGCGACAGTGGTGTTCCGCCGTGACTTTGATCCAGTGCAGGCAATGGAAGATGTAGAGCGCTACAAGGTCAACGGCATCATCACCTCGCCCATCTTTATTAAGGAGCAGCTCAAGGTTGCGCAGAAGGGCGACTACGACGCTTCGTCGATTGAGTTCATCGTGTCCTCCGGCAATGCCATGCACGAAGATCTGCTCCGCGGCCTGCACAAGCAGTTTGGGCCCGTGGTCTGCAACTTCTACGGCTCCACCGAAAACAGTGTGGTCGCCATTGCGAAGCGAGAGGAACTGGTCGAGAACCCGGCTCTCGCCGGACGGCCGGTTCGCGGCGTGCGCGTCAAAATCCTGGACGACGACGGCCACATACTGCCGCCGAACACCCCGGGTCGCATTTATGCCCGAGGCACTATGACTATGCGCCGTTATGCGCACACGCGCGATCAGATGAAGATAAAGCACGGCCTGCTGGAAATCGGCGACCGTGGGTACCTCGACGAGGACGGCCGCCTATTCGTGCTCGGCCGGGCGGACGACATGATCATCGTCGGTGGCGAGAACGTGTACCCGCGCAGCGTGGAAGAGGTGCTGGCGCCGATGCCTGGCGTTCGAGACCTCTACGCCAAGGGCGTGGACGACGAAGAGAGCTTCAAGCGCATGGCGGTGTGGATCGTGCGTGAAGACAACTCGGAGGGCGAGGCGCTGACCAAGGAGTCCGTACAGGAATGGGTCAGGGACAACCTGGCGGAGCACTCTGTTCCGCGCGAAGTTACGTTCCTGGATGAGCTTCCGCGGAACCCGACTGGTAAGGTCATGCCGGCAAAGCTTCCGAACAGCTAACATTTTCGATTCTCGATCGATAGCCTTAATACGGCACAAAAACACATACGGGAGAAACTGATGAAGAAATTTGCACGCATCCTGACTGCGGCGGTAGCCGTGGCGGGATCTGTCATGGGGCTGGCGCCTGCTGCCCAGGCTGCCCCGGGAAACACCGTGCTGCTTGGTGATTCCTACTTCGCTAACACGACACTCAACCAGATCATTGATGCCAAGCGTAGTGGTGCGCGTAAGTGCATCCACGGCAAGTTCCGCGTAGCCACTGAGCTGCAGCGCCTGACGGGCGCTCGCGTGGATGACTACTCCTGCAACGGCAAGGAGCTGTACCTGGGCCGCGAGCCGCTGGAGGCTCGCCTGGATCAGGCTATCCGCGACGGCAAGTTGAACCGCCACACGCGCAACGTGCCGATCATGGTTGGTGCAAACGACACCTACCGCACCCTGGATCCGATCAACAATCACGCAGCGGCTCGTTCCTACGACCGCCTCGCTAAGAAGATCAAGCGTGCTGCTCCGAACGCTCGCATCCAGTTCGTAAGCTACCCGCACCTCACGAACGATCGCGCAGGCCTGTGCCTGATCCGTCCGCACGGTTTGCCGCCGATTCAGGCTCCGTTCCCGATTGTGAAGGAAGCTGAGCGTCAGCTGTGGCGCCAGGCTCACGATGCAGCCAAGCGTAACGGTGGCGTGTTCGTTGACCTACACCGCTCCACCCGCGGGCACGATACTTGCCAGCCGGGTGGCAAGGCTTGGGTTGCCGGAGTTTTTGATAACCAGACTCCCCGCTACAACCTGACTCTGCACATGTCCCACGACGGTGTGACTAATGCAGCTAAGCAGATTGGTGCTGCTCTGAAGTAGCACGCACCGGCTTCCGGAAGGTGGGGGGGGATCCCCCTCACCTTGAAGAGTCTTGAAAAGCTGCACTGGGTAGACGAAAAACCTCCCGACCGCCGTACGGAGGCGGTCGGGAGGTTTTTTGTGGCTCTAATCGGCCAGAGGCTCAAAGCTCGGGCGTAGCGCTAAGCCTTAGAGCTGGATGCCGCGCTCAGCGAGCCAAGGCTTCGGGTCGATAGCCTCGCCGCCGTTCGGGTGAACCTCGAAGTGTAGGTGGGAGCCGGTGGAGAAGCCCAGGGAGCCCATGCCGGCGATCTTCTGGCCGGCGGTTACACGGTCGCCAACCTTAACGTCCAGGGTGGCCATGTGGCCGTAGACGGTGATGGTGCCGTCGTCGTGCTTGATGCGAATCCAGTTGCCGAAGCCGGAGGCCGGGCCGGAGTCAATGACGGTGCCGTCGTGTACGGCGCGGATGGCGGTGCCCACAGCGTTGGCGATGTCGATGCCCTTGTGGACGGTGCCCCAACGCGAACCGAAGCCGGAAGTGAAGGAGCCCTCGGCGGGCTTGACGTACTCGGGCATGCGAGCAGCCAGATCAGCCTCGGTGCGCTCCTTGGCGAAGCGCAGGGCGGAGTCGAGCTGCTGAGACAGATCGGAAACCGGCTTAGCCTGCGGAACCTCGAGGATCTGCGGAGCCTCGTTGGCGGTCGCCTGAGCGTCCGCCGGAGCTGCAGAGCCCTGAGCTCCCTCGCCCTGGGCGAGGATGGTGGTGTTCTCGGAAGCCAGGGCGATATCGTCCTTGGAGTTCTGGGATGCACCAGCGGTAGCGCCGGCAGCGCCAGCAGTAGTCACAGCGGTGGTGGCGACGGCCACGAGCGCGAAGCGGCGCTTCGCGGTGTGCTCCTGCTTGCGGTGGATGCCGGTACGGCTCGCTTCAGTAGTGTTTCGCACTGTCCTAGTAACCCTTTGACCTAATCGATGTTTCTTAACAACTGTCACATGTGATTTCGCGCTATCGCTTTCGCTCCTCCTCTAGCCTCACGGTTGGGGCTTGAGTCTGTTGCGAAAGCAATTTGTAACCACTTTGTTATCAACGAAACGTAACACTATCGGTTTGGCAACATTGCGGCAACTAAATCGGTCAAAAATAACGCTTTGGTTACATTGCGGGGGTGGTGGAGTTAGTCTTATCTGGCTATAAGAATTCATTCTCCCTGTTCTGGGCGATTTTTACTGGTTTTATGGCGGTCAAACCCCGCTAGTGATCTTGGTTACGTTACCCTCAAACCCTCAAGTATTACCTTAAGTGTGTCTGCGCTAAAGGGGGGTGGAGAGGGCACATTGTGGGTGCTGCATGGGCGCAGCGTGGGCGCAGCGTGGGCGCAGCGTGGGTGTAACGGGGTGCAGTCCGGACACACAGTGAATGCAGAACGGGCGTGGAAGGGGACCTAGAAGGTGGGTCAGTCCGCCAGGTAGCTGCCACTGTTAGGCACAATAGGACGGGTGAGTAAAGATTCTGCTGCCCAACGACCCGGATCCCGACGATCTGCGTCTTCCCGACGCCCCGGCTCCAGCCGCACCAGGCGGACGTCGGCTGCCAGCAGTGCAGACAGAGTTAAAGGCACTGGCAATAAAGGCACTGGCGCCCACATCTCCGAAGGTACGGGGCACGAACGCTTTGTGGCGGCGAAGCCCACCGGCGCCACGAGCGCTAAAGCCACCCCAAAGGCCAAGACCAAGGCCGCCGCTGATGCGTCGGTTGGCGGTGCGAAGGCTGCGGTTGTGAACTGGTGGTCGAAGTGGAAGCCCCACGTTAAGCGCTTCGGTCCCCAGCTGATGATTAATCACGCTGTAACTCTGGGCGTCATCGTCATCATCGCCGTACTTATCGGCATCGGCGCAGGTTTTAATAAGGTGCCCGCCAGCATCGCCTCGATGTGGATGGTGTTTAATCTGGCCCCCATTGAGATGGCGGGGGCGAAGCTGGGCTTTGTGCCGCTGCTGCCCGCGCTGGCGTTGGTGTGGGGGCATGCGAAGCGTGCAACCACGGTGCTGGGCAATTCGATAAGCGTGCGTGGCCTGCGGGTATTCACCACATTAAGTCTGCTGATTCCCATGCTGCTGACGTGCATCGCGTGGGTGATGCTGTGGGATGCCTCCAGGGTCTACGACATCACCCCGCCGAACCTGCTGGTGGCGCTGATCTCCACGGTGCTGGTGAACGGTGCTGCGATCGTCATCGGCATGCGGGCCCGCGTGTGGCGAGCACTGTTGCTGCGCCGTGGTTGGTCCACGTGGCCGGTGGAGTCGATGCTGCTGGCCGGGCGCTTCCTCAAGTGGATGGCCGCAGCCGGTGCTCTCGCTGCTGCCGTATATCTATTGACGAACATGGAAGCAGTCGGCAAGGCCTACGAAATCACTTCCTCCACCATGGGCGTGCTGGGTCTGACCTTCGTCGCGTTGCTTTATGTGCCCAATGTGGTGGTCGCGGCGATGGCGGTGCTGCTGGGCGGCGAGTTCCACGTCGGTAACGGCGCGGTCAGCCTCTTTACCGCCAACAATGTGAACCTGCCGCCGTTGCCGGTCTTGGCAGCGATCCCCAACGATCAGATTCCTTTCGGCGCTGTGTTGCTGGCTGTCCCCGCTTGTGTGGCGGTAGCGTGCGTTTACACGTTCCTGCGCGGCCGCACCTATGTGGAGGCGCCGCTGTTGCAGGGGGTGGGGGCTAGTGCCTGCGCCGGGCTGATCGGCTTCTGCGCCTCCTGGCTGGCCGGCGGTGAGCTGGGCGTGTACGGGCGCGCGGGTGCGGTCGAGTGGCTCTTTGCCGTGGAGCTCGCCTCCTGGCTGCTGGTGCCCGCCACCGTGATGTTCTTCACCGCCCGTCGCGGCGAGTCCGTGGTTGAAGACATCCCGGAGGCCGAGGTTGTGGAGCCGGGTGCATCCCAGCAGGCTCAGTCTGAAGATGACGCCCCTACGGAGGAACCGGAGGACGGGGAAGATGGGGGCGTCACTAAGAAAGAACAAGAAGACACAAGAAACACAGAAGACACAGAAGACACAGAAGACACAGAAACAGAGGAAGAAGCAGACGATGAGGATAGTGATTCTGGCGAGCGGGACGGGGACTCTGCTCCAGAGCGTGATTGATAACGTCGACCGCTCGCGGGTGGAGATCCTCGCCGTGGGTAGCGACCGACAGTGCGAGGCGCTGGAGCGCGCCGAGCGCGCGGGCATCGAAAACTTCCTGGTCGAATACGTGCCGAAGCAGACCGACCGGGAGAAGTGGAACGAAGAGCTGGCGGACAAGCTCGCCAGCTACGATCCTGATCTGGTGGTGAGCGCCGGCTTCATGCGCATCATCGGCCCGAAGGTGGTTGAGCGTTTCGAGGGGAAGATCATCAACACCCACCCGGCGCTGCTGCCCGCATTCCCCGGGGCGCACGCTGTTGAAGACGCACTAAATTACGGTGTTCGCGTAACCGGGTCTACAGTTCATGTTGTAGATAGTGGCGTGGACACGGGACCGATCATCGCCCAGAAGGCGGTGGAGGTCGCGCGGGACGACACGGTCGACAGCTTGCATGAGAGAATCAAGAAGGTGGAGCGCGCACTCTTGGTAGAGGTGCTGCACGATTTTCAAGAACAGGGAACCTTCTAAGAACGAAAGGCCAGGATCCAAAACCATGAGTGATGGCACTACAGCAACCAATGGCGCAGACAAGAAGGAAATCCGTCGCGCGCTGATCAGCGTGTACGACAAGACCGGCCTGGAGGAGCTGGCCAAGGGGCTGCACTCCGCGGGCGTGGACATCGTCTCCACCGGCTCCACCGCCAAGAAGATCGCGGAGGCCGGAGTGCCCGTGACCGAGGTGGAAGCGCTGACCGGATTCCCGGAGGTGCTGGAAGGCCGCGTGAAGACGCTGCACCCGCGCGTGCACGCGGGCATCCTGGCCGATACCCGCAAGGAAGACCACCTGAAGCAGCTGGAGGACCTGGACATTGAGGCCTTCCAGCTGGTCGTTGTGAACCTGTACCCGTTCACCGAGACCGTGGCCTCCGGCGCTGACTTCGACGCCTGCGTGGAGCAGATCGACATCGGTGGCCCGTCCATGGTCCGCGCCGCAGCGAAGAACCACCCGTCCGTGGCCGTTGTGGTGGACCCCAACCGTTACGAGGACGTCGTGGCTGCCGCCAATGCCGGGGGCTTCACCCGCGCCGAGCGCACCGACCTGGCCGTCGATGCGTTCCGCCACACCGCTGCTTATGACGTGGCCGTCGCAACCTGGATGGGTGAGCAGACCGCTGCACAAGCCGGGGCAGACGCAGAGTCTGATGCCGGCGTACAGTTCCCCGAGTGGATCGGCGCCTCCTATGAGCGCGCCAGCGTGCTGCGCTACGGCGAGAACCCGCACCAGGCTGCGGCGCTGTACTCCGACGGCACCGGCCTGGCCGGCGCCAAGCAGTTCCACGGCAAGGAGATGAGCTACAACAACTACACCGACGCGGATGCCGCCTGGCGCGCTGCGTGGGATCACAAGCGCCCGACCGTGGCCATCATCAAGCACGCCAACCCGTGCGGCATCGCGGTCTCTGACGAGTCCATTGCCGATGCCCACAAGAAGGCACACGCCTGCGACCCGATGTCCGCATTCGGCGGCGTGATCGCAGTGAACCGTGAGGTCAGCGTTGAGATGGCCAACCAGGTAGCCGAGGTGTTCACCGAGGTCATTATCGCGCCGGGCTACGAGGAAGGTGCTGTCGAGGTCCTGTCCCAGAAGAAGAACATTCGCATCCTGCAGGCAGATGCCCCGAGCGAAGAGCCGGAGCTGCAGGGGCGCGAGATCTCCGGCGGCCTGCTGGTACAGCAGGTGGACGCCATTGACGCGAAGGGCGACGACCCGAGCAACTGGACCCTGGCCGCTGGCGAAGCTGCCGACGAGGTCACCCTGCGCGAGCTGGAGTTCGCGTGGCGCACCGTGCGCGCGGTGAAGTCGAACGCCATCTTGCTGGCCAAGGATGACGCCACCGTGGGCGTGGGCATGGGACAGGTAAACCGCGTGGACGCTGCCAAGCTGGCCGTGGAGCGTGCAAACTCCCTGGCCGGTGACGAGAAGCGCGCCGAGGGTGCGGTTGCGGCATCGGATGCTTTCTTCCCCTTCGCCGACGGCTTTGAGGTGCTGGCTAATGCTGGCGTCCGTGCAGTTGTGCAGCCGGGCGGCTCGGTCCGCGACGCGGAGGTCATCGAGGCGGCGGAGAAGGCGGGCGTCACCATGTACCTCACCGGTGAGCGCCACTTCGCGCACTAGAGTGCGCACTCGCGGTGAGTGGGCTTAACGGTTCGCTACCCGCGAGGCCGGGAGAGCGCCTAAAGTTGGATTAGTTTAAATACTGACAAGACGTTTCAACGCAGGAGTTCCCCGGTTATGTCTAACGAGCACCCCACTGATCCCGGCGTCGGGAAAAACAACCCAGATCAGCCGGAACCGCCGCAGTACCGCCACAACGAGCAGGGTGCGGGGAAGAATCAGTGGCAGGTACCGTCGCAACAGAGCGGTAGCCCGGGTGCGCAGGGGACGCAGGGGGATCAGAGCCAGCAGCGCTGGCAGCAGTGGGAGGCTTCGCAGCCGCCCCAGAATCAGCAGCAGTACCGGCAGTACCAGCAGCCCCAGCAACCCCAGTACCAGCCCGACCAGCAACCCCAGCAGTATGCCTACGCGCAGGAGTCGGAGAAGGAAAGCAAGTTCCTGCCGATCTTAGGTGTCGTGCTGGCTGTGCTCCTTGCCCTTGCCCTGGTCGCGGGTGCCGCATATTACATGGGCTGGATTGGCGACAAGGACGGCACGGAAGGCAACGACGGCAAGGCTGCGAGCAGTTCCTCCCAGACGCAGGGCGAAGAAGGTGAAGGCACTGACGACGAGGATGCGGCCGCGGAAGGCGAAGACGCCGCAACCGACGATGAGGAAGAAGCCACGGACGACGAAGAGGGCACTGACGACGAGGCTAGCGAGGACGAGGAAGAGTCCCGCCCGGCTCATCCGAAACTGCCCTCTGGCGCAGTTCCGGCCAACAGCGCAGCTGAGGAAGGTAAGCCTGCGGGTGACTTCAACAACGTCTACACCGGCAGCGACCTTACTTCGAAGCCTTTCGCAGTAGCCGTACGCGATGCTTTTGTGACCCGCTACCTGGACACCGACAGGACAAACGGCACCGTTTCCGCGTATTCGTCCGTCACAGGGCAGACCTACTCCATGAAGTGCAGGGATAACGGTGAGTACGTGACCTGCACCGGAGGCAACAATGCCATCGTTTACATTTCCTAGCCCCAGCTCGCTTCGCCGCGGTCTGGTCGCCGCCGTGCTCTGCGCTGCGAGCGTTACCGTTGCGGGTTGCACGATTGGGGATGTGGAAAGGGATGACGCCACCGTCTCCGGCCAGTCAAACCAGTCCCGCCCAGCTAAACAGGACGGGAAGGCGAAGTCACGTGGTCCGCAGCCGACTACTGGGGCGTCCACACCAGAAAAACCGCAGGAAGAACCGCGCGGGGAGCTTGGCTACGACGGTGCAGCGGCCATCGCGGTAGCCGGGCTGGGTGGCGCGGGGGATACGACCGTGGCTCCGTGGTCGACCGCGAAGGTGCCGATTGCAATTGCCGCGCTGCGGAAGGATCCGAGCCTGCAGGGGGCGATGACGCAGGCGATCCAGAACTCCGACAATGCGGCCGCGGAAACGCTGTGGGGCTCGCTGGGGTCCCCGGAGCAGGCAGCGGAGGCGACCGGAGCGGTGATCCGCGAGGGCGGCAGTAGCGCACGGGTGGAGTCCCAGGTGGTGCGCCCGGGGTTTAGCTCCTTTGGGCAGAGCGACTGGTCGCTGAGCGCGCAGGCCGATTTCGCCTCCCACCTGCGATGCATTCAGGGAGCGGAGCCAGTAGTTTCCGCCATGGGCAACATCGGCAACGGCGGTGGCTATGGGCTGGGGACGATCCCAGGAGCGGTCTTCAAGGGTGGCTGGGGGCCGAACGCCGCGGGCGCGTATGGGCTGCGGCAGTTCGGGCTGATCCCGAAGTCCGATGGCGCGGGTTCGGGCTATGTGGCCGTTGCCATCGCCGTGGAAAGCCCGGATGGCAGTTACGAGGCAGGGCAGGCGGAGCTGACGGCGGCGGCGGAGTTCCTGCGGTCGAAGGTGGACAGCCTGCCGGAGGCGGCCTGCTAATCGCGGGGAAGGTATTCAGTTAGCGACGCTTAACCAGTAGGGTGTTGGTTATGCGTTCTCATTATCTGGCCGAGCCTGCCACAGAAGGCCTGTCTGCACGTGCCGCGGCAAAGGAACAGCGACGGGTGGAGCTGCTTCGCGCAGCTGCTGAGATCATGTCTGACAAGGGGTTCCACGGAACCCGCCTGGAAGAGGTCGGGCACGCAGTGGGGGTCTCCGGGCCGGCGGTGTACCGGCACTTTTCCGGCAAAGAAGAAATCCTGACGGAGCTGATGACGGGCATTTCGGAGCACCTGTTATCCGAGGCGTGCAAAATCGTCGACGGCCTGGTGGATCCGCGCGAGCGCCTGGCGGTGTTGATTGACTTTCAGGTGGACTTCGCGCTGTCCCAGCCAGAGCTAATTCGCCTGCATAACCGCGAACTTTTCCGTATGGGGGAGGAAGGTCGTGGCCGTGTGCGTTCCGCGCAGGGAAGCTATCTGAAGATGTTTGCGGAGGCGCTGGGGGAGATGGACGCGCGCTACAGGGGAGAGGCGGGGCGCATCACTGCACAGCTGGTGATGGGGATGATTAACTCCTCTGAGTTGACGCGCGGTTGGGCATCTACCGCGCTAGTGCGGCGACAGACAGTGGCTGCAGCGCGCGCGGCAGTGGGGCTGGCGTAGGGGTACCGCTTTCGGGGGTAGTTAAAGAGGGGAAACTTTTTAGATTCACTAGCAAAAGTGGTCTAGGTCACTTAAGGTGACGGCAACAAGTTAGTTAATCGCTTGTAACTGAAACTGAAGTGTGAGGCGCTCGACGGCTCTCCGGCGCTCGCATTTCGCCACCTTCCGTCATCTTCCGTTACCTTCCTAGGAGCTGCATACGTGGATACTGCAACCACCCAAGCGACAGATCCGGCTAACCCCCGTGGTGTCGCTCGAGAAATCCCGAGCCACCGCGAGCTCGTCGAAGAGCTTCGCCAGCGTCTCGCCCGTGCTCAGGCCGGAGGAGGGGAGAAGGCCCGCAAGCGCCACACCGACCGCGGCAAGCTGCTGCCGCGCGACCGCATCCGCTTGCTGTTGGACCCCGGCAGCCCGTTCCTGGAGATCGCGCCGCTGGCTGCAGAGGACATGTACGACGGCAAGGCGCCGGCGGCGGGTATCGTCGCCGGAGTCGGGCTCGTGAGTGGTCGCCTGTGCTTGATCGCCGCTAATGACGCCACCGTTTCCGGCGGCACCTACTACCCGATGACCGTGAAGAAGCACCTCCGTGCCCAGGAGATCGCCGAGCAGAATCACCTGCCGTGCATCTACCTGGTGGATTCTGGCGGCGCGATGCTGCTGCAGCAGGATGACGTGTTCCCGGACCGTAACCACTTCGGCCGCATCTTCTTCAACCAGGCCAACCTGTCGGCCAAGGGAATCCCGCAGCTGTCCGCAGTCATGGGCTCCTGCACCGCCGGTGGCGCCTACGTTCCCGCCATGAGCGATGAAACCATCATCGTGGAGAACCAGGGCACCATCTTCCTGGCCGGCCCGCCGCTGGTGAAGGCCGCCACCGGTGAGGACGTTACCCCCGAGGAGCTCGGCGGCGGCGCAATGCACTCCCGCATCTCCGGTGTGACTGACCACCTGGCAGCCGACGACGAGGACGCGCTGCGGATCATGCGCAACATCGTCGAGACCCTGCCGGAATCCAAGCCGACCCCCTGGAAGCGCAGCACTCCCGTACCGGCTCCGCGCCCGCAGGAGGACCTCTACGACATCGTGCCCACCGACCCGAAGATTCCCTACGATGCGCACGAGGTTATCGAAACCCTGTGTGACGAGGGCAGCCTGTCGGAGTTCAAGAGCGAATACGGCAACAGCATCATCACGACGTTCGCCCGGCTGGAAGGCCACCAGGTTGGAGTGATCGCCAACAATGGCATCATCTTCGCCGAAGCCGCCATGAAGGGCGCACACTTCATTGAGCTCTGCGAGCAGCGGAACATCCCCATCATCTTCCTGCAGAACACCACCGGCTTCATGGTGGGGCGTCAATACGAAGAGGGCGGCATCGCGAAGCACGGGGCGAAGATGGTGAACGCCGTGGCCACCGCATCGGTACCCAAGCTCACCGTCGTGACCGGCGCTGCCTTCGGCGCAGGCAACTACTCGATGTGCGGGCGGGCCTACTCGCCGCGCTTCCTGTGGATGTGGCCGAACGCGCGCATCGCGGTGATGGGCGGCCCCCAGGCGGCCATGACGCTCTCCACCGTCCGCCGCGCGCAGATCGAGCGCCGGGGCGAGGAGTGGTCGGCCGAAGACCAAGAGGCCTTCGAGGCTCCCATCCGCGAAATGTTCGACGAGAAATCCACCTGCTGGTACTCCACCGCGCGCCTGTGGGACGACGGGGTGATCGACCCCGCGGACACCCGCCGCACCCTTGCCATGGCTCTCGACATCTGCGCCCAGGCTCCGCGCGAGGAAACCGGCTTCGGCGTATTCCGCATGTAACTCCTGTTCAAGCTACCTAAGTATCCACCACAAGAAAGAGAATCTGACATGAGTGACACACATGCTCTCACCGGCTCGTTCGATACGGTGCTGGTCGCCAACCGTGGCGAGATCGCCCTGCGCGTGATCCGCACCGTGCACCGCATGGGGCTGAAGGCCGTGGCCGTTTACTCCGAGGCGGATTCCGCCGCGCCGCACGTGCACGCTGCCGACAAGGCCGTGTGTTTGGGACCTGCCGCCGCTGCGGAGTCTTACCTCAATATCGATAAGGTTATTGACGCCGCCAAGGCGACCGGTGCCGGCGCCATCCACCCCGGCTACGGCTTCCTCTCGGAGAACGCGACCTTCGCCAAGCGTTGCGAGGACGAGGGAATCATCTTCATCGGCCCGCCCGCCGGGGCTATCGACAAAATGGGCGACAAGATCACCGCCCGCGCCACCGTGGAATCCCGAGACGTGCCGACCGTGCCCGGTATCTCCCGGCCGAACCTGACGGACCAGGAGATCATCGACGCCGCCGATTCGGTGGGCTTCCCGGTGCTGATCAAGCCTTCCGCCGGCGGCGGCGGCAAGGGAATGCACCTGGTGGAGGAGCCAGAGAAGCTGGCCAGCGCTCTGGTTTCCGCCCGCCGCGAGGCCGCCAGCTCCTTCGGCGACGACACGCTGTTCCTGGAGCACTTCGTGGACACGCCCCGACACATCGAGGTGCAGATCGTCGCCGACTCCCACGGCAACGTCATCCACCTGGGTGAGCGCGAGTGTTCGCTGCAGCGCCGTCACCAGAAGGTCATCGAAGAGGCACCGTCGGCCCTGCTGGATGAAAAGACCCGGCAGGAGATCGGCGAGGCCGCCTGCGACGCAGCCCGAGCCTGCGGCTACTGCGGCGCGGGCACCGTGGAATTCATCGTCTCCGCTAAGCAGCCCGAGCGCTTCTTCTTCATGGAGATGAACACCCGCCTGCAGGTCGAGCACCCAGTCACCGAAATGGTTACCGGCCGCGACCTGGTGGAGTGGCAGATCCGCGTGGCTCGCGGCGAGGCTCTGCCAATTACACAGGACGACGTGCAGCTCAACGGACACTCGGTGGAGGCTCGCGTCTACGCCGAGGATGCCGCCGCCGGCTTCCTGCCCACCGGTGGTTTAATCACGGGTCTTTCCTGGCCGCGCGGGGAAGGGGTTCGTGTGGACGCCGGCGTGGTGGAGGGCCAAGAGGTCAGTTCCGATTACGACCCGATGCTGGCGAAGATCATCACCCACGCCGACACGCGTGAAGAGGCCCTCGAGCGCCTGGATCAGGCGCTTTCCCACACCCGCATCGAGGGACTGACCACCAACATCGACTTCAACCGCTTCCTGGTCACCCGCCCGGAGGTCGTGGCGGGAGACCTGCACACCGGGCTGCTCGACTCCATCGTCGAAGATTTCCAACCCCTCGAGGTCCCCACGGATACCTTCGCCGTCGCGCTGCTGCACCTGGCTGGGGCGTTGGCCGGCGGAGCCGAAGGGGCGTCCGAAACAAAGGCAACCGCAACCCCGCTGGGCAGTGTATGGACCGCCCGCGACGGCTGGCGCGGCGCTGGGCACCGCGCCCCGCTGCGGCTGGTGCTGGCGGATCCGAGTGGCGTCACGGCGCCGGTGGAATCCCGCGCGGAGTACAGCGACGGCATCTGGGAGGTGCAGCTCACTCCGCTGACCAGCGGTGACGACGAGGACGCGTCGGTGCAGACCGTGACCAGGCGCATCCAGGTGATCGCCAACCCGCAGGGCGGCGCCACCGAATGGCGGCTCTCCATTGACGGCGGCCCGGCCGAAAAGTGGAGCGCCACCGCCAACGGCAGTATCACCGGCCCGCACGGCACGCACGTGGTGGAGGTCTTCTCCGGCACTGCGCACGACGCGGAAGCCAGCTCGGAGGAGTCACCGGACATTCTGAGCCCCATGCCCGGAACAGTCATCGCCGTGGAAGTCGCCGATGGCGACGAGGTCACCGAGGGCCAGCCCGTGATCGTCATCGAGGCCATGAAGATGGAGCACACCCTCGAGGCCACCTGCGACGGACGGGTCAAGATCAACGCCACCGTCGGGCAGAAGGTCGGCACCGGAGAGGTCCTGGCGGAGGTCATCGCCGCCGACAGCGCCGATACTGCCGACAGCTAGAAACCTCACTTCACACGTATCTCCCTAACCCAGACACCCAACCCAAACACCCAACCCAGAAAGAGAACCCAAACCATGAGCCAGAGCACCAAGAACCGCAACCCCTACCTCTCCGACGAGCTGCACGAGCTGCGTGACGCAGTGGAGGACTTCGCCAACCGCGTGGTCGACCCCGTCGCCGCCCAGCACGACCGAGATCACACCTTCCCCTACGACGTCGTCCGCCAAATGGGAGAAATGGGGCTGTTCGGCCTGCCGATCTCCGAGGAATACGGCGGCATGGGCGGCGACTACATGGCCCTCGGCGTGGCCCTGGAAGAGCTCGCCCGCGTGGACCAGTCCGTCGCCATCACCCTCGAGGCCGGAGTCTCCCTGGGAATCATGCCGATCTACCGCTTCGGCAGCGACAAGCAGAAGGAGACCTACCTGCCCAACCTGGTGACGGGCAAGAACCTGGCGGGCTTCGGCCTGACCGAGCCCGAGGCCGGATCGGATGCTGGCGGCACCAAGACCACCGCCAAGCTCGACGGCGGCGAGTGGGTTATCAACGGCTCCAAGCAGTTCATCACCAACTCCGGCACGGACATCACCTCCCTGGTCACCGCCACCGCCGTCACCGGCCAGCGGGAGAACGGGAAGAAGGAAATCTCCGCCATCATCGTGCCCAGCGGCACTCCTGGTTTTACTGCCGAGCCCTCGTACAACAAGGTCGGCTGGAACGCCTCCGACACCCACCCGCTGACCTTCGACAACGTCCGCGTGCCGGAGGAGAACCTCGTTGGCGAGCGCGGCCGCGGCTTCGCCTACTTCCTGTCCATCCTCGAAGAAGGCCGCATCGCCATCGCCGCGCTGGCCACGGGTGCCGCCCAGGGCTGCGTTGACGAGTGCGTGCGCTACGCCAAGGAGCGCACCAGCTTCGGCAAGCCGATCTCCGAGTACCAGGCCATCAGCTTCAAGATCGCCCGCATGGAAGCCCGCGCCTGGACCGCCCGCCAGGCCTGGTACGCAGCGGCGGCGAAAATGGCCGCGGGGGAGAACTTCAGCAAGGAAGCATCCATCGCCAAGATGGTCGCCTCCGAGGCGGCGATGGATAACGCCCGCGACGCCACGCAGATCCACGGCGGCTACGGATTCATGAACGAATACCGCGTTGCCCGCCACTACCGCGACTCCAAGATCCTCGAGATCGGCGAGGGCACCACCGAGGTGCAGCAAATGCTCATCGCCCGATCTCTGGGCGTGTAAGCCACACGCCGATGGGCGCGGGGACGAGAAGGCGTCAATAAAAAGCACCAGCTAGCAAGCGAAAGGTATAGGAGACCAGCGACAATGAGCGCAGAAAAAGAAGTTGTGCAGCGCGGCCTGTGGTTCGAGGAGTTCACCGAGGGGGTGGTCTACCGGCACCAACCCGGGCGCACCGTCACCGAGGCGGATAACACCCTGTTCACCACCATGACCATGAACACCCAGCCGCTGCACATCGACGCGGCATGGGCCGCCACTCAGGACGGCTTCCGTGGCGAGCGGCTGGTGAACTCCATGTTCACCCTGTCCACGGTGGTGGGACTGTCCGTCAGCCAGCTTTCCCTGGGCACCATCGTGGCCAACCTGGGGTTCAGCGAGATTTCCTTCCCCGCGCCCATGTTCCACGGCGATACCCTGTACGCCGAAACGCGCTGCGTGGGTAAGCGATTGTCGAAGTCGCGCCCCGGGCAGGGCATCGTGGAGCTGGAGCACATCGGGCGCAACCAGGACGGCACCATCGTATGCAAGGCCACGCGCAAGACCTTGATGCAGTGCGCGCCGGAAGGGGCGGGTGACGATGTCTAACACTGCATGGTCTAACACTGCATGGCTACCACAGGGCCCCGCGCTGCTGTTCGCCCCGGCCGACCGTCCCGAGCGCTTCGCCAAGGCTGCCGACCGCTCCGACATGGTCATCCTCGACCTCGAGGACGGCTGCCGCGCCGAGAACCGCGCCGAGGCTAGGCAGAACGTGATCGACGCAGATCTGGACCCGGAGCGCACCATCGTGCGCATGAACCCCATCGATTCGCCCGATTTCGCCGCGGACCTCGCCGCCGTCACGGACTCGCCGTTTAGGACCGTGATGGTGCCGAAGGTGGAAAGCGCTCTTGTTCTTGGTGACGCCGACTCCAACCGCCGTGCGCTTCCCGAAGACTTTCGCGCAATCGCCCTGATCGAAACCCCCAGGGGCGTGGTGAACCTCGCGGAGATCGCGGCAGACCCGCAGGTGGTGGCCCTGTTCTGGGGTGCCGAGGACCTCACTGCGGCGCTGGGCGGGACGAGCTCCCGCTACGGCGCCGGGGAGGTTCCCACCCCCGGTGGCGGGCCGTCCGGCCACCCGGGAGGCTACCGCGAGGTCCCGCGCCTGACCCGAGCAATGGTGCTGCTGCATGCGGCCGCGGCGGGCATCGTGGCGCTGGATTCCATCCACGCGGACACCAAGGATACGGAAGGCGCCAGCGCCGAGGCCATCGACGCAGCCGCCAGTGGCTTCGCCGCCACTGTTTCGATCCACCCCGGACTGGTGCCCGTCATCCGCGAGGCCTACGCGCCCACCGAGGAGCAAGCCAGCTGGGCGCGCCGTGTCATCGAAGGGGCGGCCGAGAATTCCGGAGCGTTCGCGCTGGACGGCCAGATGATCGATGCGCCACTGCTGCGTCAGGCCGAAGTGATCGCCGCCAGGATTCGCTAGTTCCCCTTTTGCTGACCTGCTCTTTAACCCTGCCCATTCCACCCGCCCACCCGACTTTGCTTCAACGCAAGAATCCTTTCCCACGAAAAGGTTGATAACCATGACTACCCCGACTCGCAACGACCGCCCGATTGTTATTTCCGACCCGGCGGACCTGGACCCCACCCTGTCGCACCAGGTTGGACGCACCGACGTGGACCTGCTGGACGAGACTATCGGCCAGTGCCTCGCCCGTATCGTGGCCGAGTACCCGGACCACGACGCGATCATCGACTTCTACGGTGATGTGCACCTGACGTACACGGAGTTCTACCGCAAGGTGCAGCGCCTGGCTTCCGGCCTGCACGCCGCTGGCTACCGCAAGGGCGACCGCATCGGCATCTGGGCGCCCAACCGCTGGGAGTGGACGTTGGTGCAGTTCGCTACCGCCGAGATCGGCGCGATCCTGGTCTGCATCAATCCGTCCTACCGCCACAAGGAGTTGGTCTACGCCATGGGCCAGTCCGGCGTGAAGGGCTTGTTCTCCGCGGGCCGCTTCAAGGACTCGAACTACCGCGCGATGATCGACGCGGCGGAAAGCCAGTTCAGCCGCCACAACTACAAGGAGACGATCTTCTTCGGCTCCGAGCGCTGGGACGAGCTGGCCAACCACGCGATCCTGGATCTGAATCCGGTGCGCGAGCAGCTGCACCCGGACGATCCCATCAACATCCAGTACACCTCCGGCACCACCGGCATGGCCAAGGGCGCCACCCTGACCCACCGCAACATCCTGAACAACGGCTACCTGGTGGGGGAGACCCTGCAGTACACCGACCAGGATAAGGTCGTCATCCCCGTTCCTTTCTTCCACTGCTTCGGCATGGTGATGGGCAACCTGGGTGCCATCACCCACGGTGCAACGACGATCATTGCCGGCCCGGTGTTCAACCCACAGTCGGTGCTGGAGGCCGTCGAGCACGGCAAGGCCACCAGCCTGTTCGGCGTGCCGACGATGTTCATGGCAGAGCTCGACGAGATCGAGCACGCCAAGGCCAAGGGCAAGACCTATGACCTTTCCAGCCTGCGCACCGGCATCATGTCCGGCACCGCATGCCCCACCCGCACGATGCGGCAGGTGATGGACATTATGAACATCAACGAAATCACCATTGCCTACGGCATGACGGAAACCTCGCCGGTGAACCACCAGACGCTGGTGGACGACCCGATCGAAAAGCGCGTGGGTACCGTCGGCCGCCCCAACCCGCACATCGAAGTGAAGATCGTGGACCCCGAGACCGGCGAGACCGTGAAGCGTGGCGAGCAGGGGGAAATCCTGATCCGCGGATTCCTGGTGATGCAGGGCTACTGGGACATGCCCGGCAAGACGGCGGACGCCATTGACGAGGACGGCTGGATGCACTCCGGCGACCTGGGAACGATGGACGAGGAAGGCTACGCGCGCATCACCGGACGCGCGAAGGACATGGTGATCCGCGGCGGAGAGAACCTCTACCCGCGGGAAATCGAAGAATTCCTCATGACCCACCCGGACATCTCCGACGTGCAGGTCGTGGGCGTGCCGGACGAGAAGTACGGCGAGGAGCTGATGGCCTTCATCATCATGCGCGAGGACACCGAGCCGTTGGACCAGGCGGCAGTGCGCGAGTTCTGCGCTGGCGACCTGACCCGCCACAAGATCCCGAAGTACGTCGAGTGCGTGGACTCCTTCCCGATGACGCTTTCGGGCAAGGTCCGCAAGGTGGAGCTGCGCGAGCACGCAGTGGAGCTGCTCGGGATCTACCAGAAGTAGGCAACCATCCCCCCCAAAAACAGGGCCCAAACTGACTCAAACAGAAAGGAAGCAACCGTGAGCACCACAGCGCCACATCATTCAAAACTGCGCACTGCCGCGGAGGCAATCGCTGACATTAAAGACGGCGCCACCCTGGCCGTCGGCGGATTCGGGGTGTGCGGCATCCCGCAAGTTCTGCTCGAGGAGCTCAGCCGCGCGCAGGTTAAAGACCTGGAAGCGGTAAGTAACAACGCCGGCCTGGATGGCCGCGGCCTGGGGCTGCTGCTGGCGAACCACCAGCTGCGACGCATCGTGGCCAGCTACGTCGGCGAGAACAAGGAGTTCGCCCGCCAATACCTAGACGGCGAGCTCGAGGTAGAGCTCACCCCGCAGGGCACTCTGGCGGAGCGGCTGCGCGCCGGCGGTTCCGGCATCGGCGCCTTCTTCACCCGCACCGGCGTGGGCACGCTCGTCGCCGAGGGCGGCATGCCATGGAAGTACGACCAGGCGGACAAGACCAAGGTGGAGGTGGCTTCCCCTGCCAAGGAAACCCGCACCATCGACGGCGAGGACTATGTGCTGGAAACCGCCATCCGCGCCGACTTTGGCCTGGTCCGCGCCGCCGTCGCCGACAAGGACGGCAACCTGCGCTTCGCCAAGACCGCCCGCAACTTCAACCCCCTGGCTGCCATGAGCGGCAAGATCTGCATCGTGGAGGCCGAGAAGGTTGTGGAGGTCGGCGAGCTCGACCCGGACGACATTCACCTGCCCGGCGTGTTCGTCCACCGAATCGTGGAACTTTCCCCGGAACAGGCAGCCGACAAGATGATTGAAAAGGAGACCGTGCGATGACCGGCTGGACTAGGCAAGAAATGGCCGCCCGTGCCGCCCAGGAGCTCGAGGACGGCCAGTACGTAAACCTCGGCATCGGTATGCCCACTCTGGTGCCGAACTATGTGCCGGAGGGCGTGACCGTTTCTCTGCAATCGGAAAACGGCATGCTGGGCATCGGCCCCTACCCGGAAGCGGGCCACGCAGACCCTGACCTCATTAATGCAGGCAAGGAGACAGTGACGGCGCTACCCGGCACCAGCTACTTCGATTCCGCCCTAAGCTTCGGCATGATCCGCGCCGGCAAGATCGATGTCGCCATCCTCGGCGCTATGGAGGTCAACGCCCGCGGCGACATCGCCAACTGGATGGTGCCCGGCAAGATGGTCAAAGGCATGGGTGGCGCCATGGATCTGGTCGTTGGCGCGCGCCGGGTGATCGTCCTCATGGATCACACCACCAAGACCGGGGAGCCGAAGCTCATCGAGGAGCTCACTCTGCCGACTACCGGCCTCGGCGTGGTCGACCGGATCATTACTGACCTTGCGGTTTTCGACCGCGACGAAGATGGGCTGACACTGGTGGAGCTGGCACCTGGCGTCACCAAAGAAGAGGTAGAAGAAAAGACCGCAGTGCCGTTTAGGACGGCGCTGGGGTAGACCCCCAATCGGCTTCGCTGGGCCATCGTTCGTGCCATACTTGAGGGCACGACGCAGGCTTTTTTAAGCGATGACGCCACTAGTTTCGAAAGTTAGGATTTATCAGATGACCTTGCAGGAAGACCCGAAGGACATTGTCGTTGTAGGCGCAGCACGCACCCCGCAGGGACGCATGCTTGGCGCGCTGGCGAAGAAGAGCGCGGTCGATCTGGGCGCAGAGACCATCAAGGCTGTGCTGGAGCGCTCCGGTGTGGCTGCGGATGCCGTGGATTACGTGCTGATGGGCCAGGTTGTGCAGGCGGGCTCCGGACAGAACCCCGCGAAGCAGTCCGCGGTGGCCGCAGGCATCCCGATGAACGTTCCCGCTATGACGGTGAACAAGGTGTGCCTATCCGGCCTGGATGCCGTGATTAACGCCTCCCGCCTGATCCGTCTGGGCGACGCCAGCATCGTTGTCGCCGGTGGTCAGGAGTCCATGACGAATGCCCCGCACATCGCCGCGGGCGTGCGCGCGGGCAAGGGCTATGGCTCCCTGGCGCTGCAGGATTCCCTGGAGCGCGACGGCCTGTCCGACCCGAACGAGGGCACCGCCATGGGCCTGGAGACCGACGAGGGTAACGCCGAGCGCGGCATCACCCGCGAGGAGCAGGACGAGATCGCAGCCCGCTCCCACCAGCTGGCCGAGGCCGCTACCAACGATGGTGTCTTCAACGACGAGATCGTCTCCATCGAGGTCAAGGGTCGCAAGGAGACCGTGACCGTCTCCGCCGACGAGGGCATCCGCCCCGGCACCACCGCCGAGGGACTGGCGAAGCTGCGTCCGGCTTTTGTGAAGGACGGCACCATCACCGCCGCCTCTGCCTCCCAGATCTCCGACGGTGCGGCAGCCGTGGTGCTGACCACTCGCGAGAACGCTGAGGCCAAGGGGCTGGAGATCCTGGCCACCCTGGGCGAGTACGGCCAGACTGCCGGCCCGGACACCAAGCTGCACTCCCAGCCGTCGCAGGCCACCGCCGCGGCGCTGAAGAAGGCCGGCTGGGAGGCCAGCGACCTGGACTTCCTGGAGATCAACGAGGCATTCGCCTCCGTTGTCGCCCAGTCCATTAAGGACCTGGACTACCCGCTGGAGAAGACCAACATCCACGGCGGCGGCATCTCCCTGGGCCACCCGATCGGCGCCTCCGGCGCTCGCCTGGTGGTTCACGCGGCGCACGAGCTGAAGCGCCGCGGCTCCGGCAAGGCTGCCGTTTCCCTGTGTGGCGGCGGCGGTCAGGGCGACGCACTGCTGCTGTGGCGCTAGAAAGCTGACAGAGGAGAGACTGTGGCGAATATTTCAACGCATGTAGCCGAGCGGGTTGGGTTCATTGAGATAACACGGCCAGAGTCTCTCAACTCTCTGAGCCAGCAGACGCTGACGGACATACTCGAGGCCTGCATTAGCTTTGACGAATCGCGGACTGTTGGATGCATAGTCATTCACGGAAGTGAAAGAGCTTTTTCCGCCGGCGGTGACATTACAGAGATGGCGGAATACGATACGACTTCCGCCTACCTGGATGACATTTTCGACGCGAGTGAGCGCTTTTCCCGCATTAGGACACCGATCGTCGCAGCCGTCAACGGAGTTGCACTCGGTGGCGGATGCGAGCTTGCGATGGCCTGCGATTTCATTATCGCTGGTGACAAGGCGAGGTTCGGCCAACCTGAAATCAACCTCGGGATAATTCCCGGCATGGGTGGTACTCAGCGCCTAGCTTGGGCGGTTGGTAAGTCCAAGGCCATGGAAATGTGCCTGACCGGCCGCCTGATGTCTGCAGAGGAAGCCGAAAGCGCTGGCCTGGTGGCTAGGGTAGTGCCAGCTGATGAGCTGATGGATGTGGCCACCGACATTGCGAAAACCATCGCGAGTAAGTCGCTGGTCGCCTCCCGTGCCGCCAAAGAGGCGGTTAATGCGATGTTTGAAATGCCTTTGCAGCAGGGGCTGCGGTTTGAACGCAGGCTGTTCCATTCTCTGTTTGCCTCCGAGGATCAGACAGAGGGAATGGAAGCATTCATTGCGAAGCGAACCCCTGACTTCAAGCATCGTTAGTTCTTAAAACGAGTGTTCCCTTCGGGGAGCACTCTCTATTCATAATTAGGTTTGCAAAAGGAATATACCGCTGCGTGTAGCGGACTAGAAACTTTCTGAAGGAGGAGCGGATGTTCCTATCGATCCTGGGGATCATAGTCTCCCTAGCTCTACTGATTACTCTCGCCTACAAAGGCATGCCCGTCATTCTCGCGGGTCCGATTGCCGCGATCGTTTGCATACTTTTCTCTGGAGCCCCAATCCTGGCTTCCTATACGGAGATCTTTATGCCAGCGTTGGCGAATTTCGTCGGAAGCTACTTCGTTCTCTTCCTCTTGGGTGCGATCTTCGGCGTTCTGATGGCGGAGACGGGATATGCGAGGTCAATCGCAAAAACCATCACGAAATTCATCGGCTCCCGCAGTGCAATGGGAGCAGTCGTCATTACGTCGGCGTTGATGACCTACGGCGGTATCAGCCTGTTCGTCGTCGCATTCGTGATCTTCCCCATTGCGCTCGAGATTTTCCGTGAGGCCGGGATTCCCCGGCGCCTGATCCCGGGAACGATTGCGCTGGGCATTTTCACCTTTACGATGACCGCGCTGCCTGGATCGCCACAGGTACAGAACATCATTCCAGGGCAGTTCTTCGATACGAACTCTTATGCAGCTTCCGGGGTTGGCCTCTTGGGTGCGCTGATGATCTTCGGGCTGGGCCTTGCGTGGCTAGAATACCGGCGTCGCTCCCTCATTAAGTCTGGGGAAGGCTTCGAGATTCCTGAAAAGCTGAAGGGTGTTCCTCTCCTTGCAGGCGAGCAGTCCGATGAGGCCAAGACTGCTGTTGCAGTCTTGGAGCCGAAGGTGCACCCCATCGTTCCCTTCCTGCCAATTATGACCGTGATCGCAGTGAACTTCCTCTGCACGCTGGTGATCTTCCCGCGTCTCGATTGGTCGTACCTCTCGGAAGAGAAGTACGGCGGCGCTACAATTGAGGCTCGCGCAGGCCTCTGGGCTGTCATCGTCGGCATTGTATTGGCGATTCTGCTGCTCTCAGCTCTGAACCTGAAGAATATGCCGACCGTTATCACCGCAATCAACGCTGGTGCGAAGCAGTCCCTGCTGCCCATCTTCAGTACCGCATCTGAGATTGGTTACGGTGCGGTTGTGGCTTCGGTGGCAGGCTTTGCCGTTGTGCGAGATGCCGTCTTCAACATGGGTGCAAACGCCTTGGTTACGTCCGTGGTGACTACCTCCATTACAGCAGGTCTGACCGGTTCGTCCTCGGGCGGTATGACCATCGCCTTGAATGCCTTGGGCGAAGACTTGAAGACTATGGCTATGCAGGATGGCACCAGCCTTGAGCTAATGCACCGCCTGACAGCTATGGCTGCTGGAGGGTTGGATACACTTCCTCACTCCGGTGCAGTGGTGACACTATTGATCGTCTGCGGGCTTAACCACCGCCAAGGCTACAAGGACATTGGCATGGTCACCATCGTCATGCCATTGGTCAGCGTAGCGGCGCTGATGGGCCTGGTATCTATCACCGGCGCGTTCTAATAGTTGCTCTGATTTTTTGACGCCGCTTTTCCATAAAGTTACGGTTTGCGATGTGAAGCAGGTTTCTACAAAGCTGCTGCCGCTGGCAGTCGGCGCGGCAGCGGTATGTGCGTGCTGCGCCATAGCCGCAGCTGATCCGCAGACCCCGGGCGGGACGATCCCAGAATGCCCCACGAAGGCACTATTCGGATTCAACTGCCCCGGCTGCGGATCGATGCGCATGATCCAGGCGCTGGTTCAGGGAGACTTTGGCGCTGCACTGCACTACAACGCGGTGGGGATCCTCGCCGTCATCCTGCTGATTTGGAGCTGGTTAGCCTGGACCGCACGATCATGGGGGAAGCGGATTCCCAATTGGGAGCATTTCCGACATGCCCCCATGGCAGTGGGGCTAGTGATCGGGCTCTGGTTCATCGCGCGCATCCTGCCGTTCTCGCCGTTTCTAGAATTACGCGTATAGTTTCTTTCGGTTCGGGAACATTTTGCGCTGCTTTGGTATTTTAATGACGTATTTCAGTTACCAACCAACTCCAAGAAGTTAGCCGAGGAAGCTAGTGACCAACCCTTACGATCAGAACCCTTCCAACGAGGATCCTTTCGGCCAGCAGGGAAACCAGGGGTACCCCTACAACAGCGGGTACAACCAGAACCCGAGCCAGAACCAGCCCCCGAGTTACGGCAGCTATCAGAACAGCGGTTACCCGAATCAGTCCGCCGGCTACGGCGCGCAACTGGGTCAGAGTTACCAGCCGGGCGTGGGTAGCACCCCGCCGGATAACTGGATGTGGGCGACGATTCTAACTACCCTCCTGTGCTGCCTGCCCCTCGGCGCAGTAGGTATTTACTACTCCTCGCAGGTAGAAGGCCGCTGGTACCGCGGTGACTATGCAGGTGCACAGGATGCGTCGGACAAGGCGAAGAACCTGGCCATCGCATCCGCAGTGGTAGTTCCTGTCTTTATCTTCCTGTACTTCGGCATTTTCGTCGGAGTCCTGGGCCTAAGCTTGAGCGAACTATCTGAAACTTAGAAGCACCATAATCAGCGCCATCACCGGTAGCGCGAGCCCCGTGGAAACCACCGCGGTGTCTCGCGCTAGAACTTTATTCACACCGAAACGCTGGGCGTAGGTGAATACGTTTTGCCCGGTCGGGAGAGCCGCCAGGAGAACCATGGCCAAAAGCAACTGAGACGAGGCGTCACAAAGAAAGACACCGTAGAACGCGGCGACGGCGGGATGCACGACGGTCTTGACCAACGACGCCGCCCATACGGAGCGACGGGGTGATAGTCCGGGCTGGAGCACACGTACCTCCGCCATGGACATACCGAAGGCGATCAGTGCGCAGCCGACGGTGGCGTCCGCGATGATCCCCAGCGGATCCGCGACAATCGTCGGCAGGATAAAGTCCGTGTTGTGCTGCAACAGGGAGATGACGATGCCGATGGTGGCGCCGATGATCAGAGGGTTCTTCAGGATCGTCAGCAGGGTAGAACGCACAAAGTTCGTGGTCTGCTTGCCGGTGCGCATATCCAGGGCCAGTACACTCAGCGGGCCGTAGAAGCCGACCTGGAAGAGGATCACCGGAAGGGTGAGCGTGGGGTCGTCCATCAAATGGGCGGCTAGTGGGATGCCCAGGTTGGAGCCGTTGCAATAGGTACAGGCCAGCATCGCGATGATGGAATCCTCGGTGGACCGTCGCGTAATCCAGCGATAGCCGAGGAATGCCAAGAAGCCCGTGGTGAGCGTGGACAGAGCCACGACCAGAAGGTTTGGGCCGAAAAGCTGGGCAATGTCCGTCTTAGACATGAACGAGATTAGCGTGCAGGGTAGCGCGATCCAGAACACGAACATGTTCAGGGTATAGACCGCATTGGGGCCTAAAAGCCGAAGACGCCCTACTCCGAAGCCGATCGCTATGACGAAGATGACGACGGCAAACCCGGAGAGGACGTTCAACATGAGGCTATGTTAAGTGTTTGCGCCTTAAGCGCAGTAGTCGCGACCTGAGTTAACCCCGTAGTACGCGGACTTGTCCACTACGTAGGCGTTGGCGAACTTATCGGTGAAGGACTGCTTCTCCGGGCTCTGGCCAATAGTCACGCCCACGGCAATATAGATAGCCACCTGCGCAAAAGCACCTACGGTCGGGATCATACCCAGGATCGCGCCGATGATGTACCAACCGTTGCGCTTCAGCGACTCGACCGGCTGGATGTTCTGCCCGTCGGCGGTAACCACACGGGCGCCGATAGCCATCTTGCCGAGGGTGGCTCCCTTCTTGGACTCCATGAGAACACGGTAGGTCAGCCAAACGACCAGCATGATGATGCTGGAGATCATCACCTTGGTGGTCGGGTAGGGGACGTCCACGGCATCGGGGGATTCTGCATTGACGGTGGCCTGGAACCAGTCCATGAGCTCCTGACCGGCGATAGCGAACATCACAATGCTGCCGATAACCACCTGCACCAAGAGGCTGTCGATGATGAGCGCCAGAAGGCGCTTCCAGGCGCCCGGGCGGTCGTTGCCGAACATGGCACCGTTGTTGGCCGCAGCATTCGGGAATGCGGGCGCGCCATAAGCATTGGGATCCCCGGTGCCGTAGCTGCTCTGTTCAGCGCCGTAACCGGCCTGCTCGTAGGGGTTGGAGTCGCCGGAGTTTCCGCCGGTGTAGCTGTTGTAATCCGGCAGATCATTGGAACCAAAGTCGCCGTTGGGATAGTTGTTGTTATTGCTCAACTGCAGGCTTCCTAACTGTTGTTCGGCTTGCGTCCGATATGGGGCCAGCGCCCCTTCTCAACCCGGCGGGTAAGGGGAGCGCTTAAGAGTTTTACTGTGCAAGCTTAGCGAAGAAAGCCGCCAGGCCGCCGAACGGGTGGCAAAAAGGCACGAAAAAGACCCGCCGCCTAGCTCGCGCTTTCGCACGGGGCGGTGGGTCTTGATCGTGTCTGTTAAACGTCTCCAGGCTGCAGCCTTACGCTGCTAGCCCGAAAGGGCACAGCCGGCTTAGCGGCTGTGGAAGGGCAGCAGTGCCATCTCGCGCGCGTTCTTCACGGCGGTGGCAACCTGACGCTGCTGCTGCGGGGTCAGGCCCGTCACGCGGCGAGAGCGAATCTTGCCACGCTCGGAGATGAACTTACGCAGCAGGTCGTAGTTCTTGTAGTCAACCGTCTCAATGCCCTCGGCCTTGAGCGGGTTCTTCTTCGGGCGGCGGGACTGTTCCATCCGCGCCTTCTTCATGTTGGTGCGCTTCATTGTGAAAGCTCCCCCTTACCAGCTGGACTTGCGTACGCCCGGCAGCTCACCGCGGTGAGCCATGTTGCGGACACGTACACGGGACAGGCCGAACTTACGCAGGTAGCCGCGCGGGCGGCCATCAGCTGCATCGCGGTTACGGACGCGAACTGGGGAAGCATCGCGGGGCTGACGGTTCAGCTCCCACTGTGCATCCAGGCGCTCCTCGTCGGTGCTGTTCGGGTTCTTGATGATCTTCTTGAGCTCAGCGCGACGCTCCGCGTAGCGGGCGACGATTTCCTTGCGCTGCTCGTTCTTCGCGATCATGGACTTCTTAGCCATAAACTATCGCTCCTCGCGGAATTCGACGTGCTTGCGGGCAATCGGATCGAACTTCTTCAGGGTGATGCGATCCGGGTTGTTGCGCTTGTTCTTACGGGTGACGTAGGTGTAACCGGTGCCAGCCGTAGACTTCAGCTTGATGATTGGGCGGATATCGTTACGTGCCATAGTTAGATCTTCTCCCCACGGGCGCGGATCTTGGCAACGACAGACTCGATGCCGTCACGGTCAATGGTCTTCAGGCCCTTGGTGGACACGTTCAGCGTGATGGAACGGCCCTCAGAGGGCAAGTAGAACGTACGGCGCTGGATGTTCGGGTTCCAGCGACGGTTCGTGCGGCGGTGCGAGTGGGACACAGACTTGCCGAAGCTCGGCTTGCGCCCCGTGACCTGGCAATATGCCGACATGGGTTTTCTCCTTCCGCCGGAGATCTCAGGTGCCTGCGCCGCGCACTTCCAAAACCCATGGTTAGACGGGCCAAGAGTTTTAGGTGGTGGGGCGCTGCATCTAGCGTATCTAGCCTAAAATCTGTCCGGCGATGACGTTTACATAGACAACAGCGGGAGCTAACTTTACAGCACCGTCGCGCCATAACCTAATCGCTGTTTCTGACGCCCCTACGCCCCAGTTCGCCCCATTCCAGCTAGGGAAACGCGATTTTCTTTATGGCCTTATCTTTCGCTATGATAAACCCTCGTTGTGCGACCGACTTTGTCGCGCCCAAAATCCACCCGCTTAGCGGGATGGCCTGAAGGGCGTCAGTAAGAGAAGGCGCGCTGCTTTTTATGACCCGACTCAGGCACGACCCGCGCGAGTAGCGCACGGGACCGACCTGATGTACACGTACCTAAGGGAATAAGAGGAAACCATGAAGAAGGATATCCACCCCGACTACCACCCCGTAGTCTTCAAGGACGCGAGCACTGGCCACCAGTTCATCACTCGCTCCACCGCTACCTCCGACCGCACCGTTGAATGGGAAGATGGCAACGAGTACCCGCTCATCGTCGTTGACGTGACCAGCGAGTCCCACCCCTTCTGGACCGGCGCTCAGCGCGTCATGGATACCGCCGGCCGCGTGGAGAAGTTCCAGCGTCGCTACGGCAACATGACCCGCCGCAAGAAGAAGTAAGACCTCTTCACACCACGAAGATCACAAGAAACCTATTTCACACTTTCAATACCTTTAATTAGGAGGTAGAAGACAATGGCAGTTCCGAAGCGCCGTATGTCCCGTGCAAACACGCACTCCCGCCGTTCCCAGTGGAAGGCCGACAACGTTGCTCTGCAGCACGTTAAGGTTCAGGGGCAGGATGTTCAGATTCCTCGCCGTCTGGTGAAGGCAGCTCAGCTGGGTCTCATCGACCTGGATTAATACGAGCCCAGTAGCGTTACCCCGTCACACATGCACGTGTGGCGGGGTTTTGCATTGGCGAAACAGGCCTAAGAAATGCTGAGCTTTCCTTAAAAATGTGGGTCCGCACGGGCGTTATGCCAATTTCATAGGCACAATGGAGCACATGAAGATTCTTGTTGTAGATGATGATCAGGCCGTGCGCGAATCCCTGCGCCGTTCCCTGATCTTCAACGGCTACACCGTCGTCCTGGCAACGGACGGCGAGGAGGCCCTTAAGCTCATCGCTGACGAACGACCGGACCTGGCCATCCTCGATGTGATGATGCCAAAGAAGGACGGTCTGGACGTATGCCGCGAGCTGCGCAGCCACGGCGACGACCTGCCGATCCTGCTGCTAACCGCCCGCGATTCCGTCGAGGAGCGAGTCGCCGGCCTGGATGCCGGTGCAGATGACTACCTGCCCAAGCCTTTTGCTCTGGAGGAGCTGCTGGCTCGCACCCGTTCTCTGTTCCGCCGCGCGGCGCGTCCCGCGATTCAGGAAGGTGAGGCACACGAGCCGTTGCGCTTCGAGGACCTGACCCTGAACCCGGAGACACGCGATGTTTTCCGCGGAGACCGACAGATCAGCCTGACCCGCACGGAGTTCGCCCTGCTGGAGCTGCTGATGAACAACCCGCGCAAGGTGCTTTCTCGCAACACCATCCTGGAAGAGGTCTGGGGTTATGATTTCCCAACCTCCGGAAACGCGCTGGAGGTCTACATCGGCTACCTGCGCCGTAAGACGGAGGCCAACAACGAGACTCGTTTGATTCACACTGTTCGTGGGGTGGGCTACGCGCTGCGTGAGACCGCACCGTGATCCTGCGTAGGCTCCCGGAGGATTACCTCGCGGTAGAGCCCGAGCACGCCTCTGCAGAGAACGGGGGCACGGACACTCGAGGAGATAGCAGGAGGGACCGGCTGATCCAGTCCCTCCGTTTTTCCGTGCGCGGACTATCTCTGCGCACGCGACTGGCTGCCCTCACCGCCATGGTGGTGATGCTGTGTATCGCCATCATCACCATCTCCTCCTACGCCACCGTAAAGCAGGTGCTGTCGCAGGAGATGGATAAGACGCTGCAGACGCAGGCCCAGGCTTACATCGACTCGGGCTTTGAGTTTCCGGTCAGCGAGACAGGGGAGGGCGACGACTACCGCCCCCGCTTCTTCGACGCCGATAACAACATGAGTGTCCTCGTCGTGCCCGCTGACCAGGCGGGACGGCAGGCAGACGTGTACAAGTTCGAGGGCATCCTCAGCCCCAACGAGATCTCTGTCCTCGTCGGCGACGACCCCTACACTTTTGAATCGGAAGGCGACAAGCGCAGCTTCGCTATCGGCGCCCTTGACGGTCGCGTGATCGTGCTGCGCCTGGACATCGCATTTACGAACCAGACGCTGGAATCCCTCTGGTTGGTTCTGATCCTGATTGCGGTGACCGGCTTCATCGCCTCCATCATCGCGGGCATCGCGGTCGCGAACTCCGGCATTCAACCGATCACCCGCCTGCGCCGAGCGGCCGACGAGGTTTCCCGTACCGGCGAACTGCGCCAGATCCCCGTCTATTCCCATGACGAGCTCGGATCCCTCACGGACTCTTTCAATAACATGATGAACGCTCTCCAGGAGGCTCAGACGAAGCAGAAGAATCTCGTCGCGGATGCTTCGCACGAGCTTAAAACACCGTTGACTTCGCTGCGCACAAACGTGGAGCTGCTGATGTTGGCGTCACAAAGAAAAGACGGCGAAGGCCCCGGCATCAGCGAGGAAGACCGCAAGGACCTAGAGCGCGACGTGATCGCGCAGATCGACGAGATGAGTGGGCTGATCGGCGACCTGGTGGACCTTGCCCGCGAGGACTCCAACCCGGTGGTTCTAAGCATCGTCGAGATCTCCGAACTCATCACCCTGGGTATTGAACGCGTGCAGCGGCGCCGTCCGGACGTGACCTTCGATACGCACCTGATTGAGTGGCACCTGCGGGGAGATGCCTTCGCCCTGTCGCGCGCGCTGCTGAATCTGCTGGATAACGCGGCGAAGTGGTCACCAGAGGGCGGTGTGGTACGCGTCTGGATGCAGCCGATTGTTGTTGAGGAAGGGGACGCCGCAGGCTCCGATACCGGCGCTTCAGCGCATCAGGAAGTGGAGATCCGAGTGGCGGACTCTGGCCCCGGCATTCCAAAGGAGGACCGGGAGAATGTCTTCGACCGCTTCTACCGTTCGATCCAGGCGCGTTCGATGCCTGGTTCCGGCCTGGGGCTGGCGATTGTCAAGCAGGTCATCGAGCGGCACCACGGGGTGATCGTGGCCGATGAGTCGGACGACGGTGGTGCCCTGATGCGTGCGGTGTTGCCGGGAGAGCCGAGTTAGCTGGAATTAGACGGGGGTTTTGGGAACTTTTCTCTAAGGTTTTTCCTTAAACTGGCAGAAAAACTACAGCATTCGTAGTGCTGAACTACATACATAACGGACATACTGGTCGCTATGGACGAAAGGGAACACAATATGGGTGATAACAACTCGGGGGACGGGCAGCGGATGCCCGGCGAACCGGACTTTTCTAACCGTGGCCAGAAATCGGTGCGAGGGGGCGGCGGGCCGCAGGGTGGAGTTCACCGGGACCACATGCGCTGGGAGGCACAGCAGAGGCCGATGCAGGAGCCTGCCACTCAGGTAGGGCCGGCAGCGCAGCCAGCACAGCCGAGCTCGCAGCCCTTCCCACAGCAGCAGAGGCCACAGCAGTCGCCGCAGCCAACACCCGTGCAGGCTCCGCCGCAGCCGCCGCAGAGGCCTACAACACCGGCGGTGCCGGGGCAGGAAACTTTCGCAGATCCGTACCAGCCCCAGCTGAGCAGCCAGCCGCAGGAAAAGAAGCGCTGGTCCACCCCGGCTGTTGCAGCACTGCTGCTGGCGGGTGCTGTAGTTGCTTCCGCAGTCACATACGTGGGCATGGATTCGATCAACGGCAACCAGGCCAGCAACAACGCCACATCTTCCTTCGATAACTCCAACAGCGGTGGCAAGTCTTCGCAGGATAAGAAGGCCTCCAACCCGGTGAAGCCGGGCAGCACCACTGACATTGCCAACAAGGTTCTGCCCTCTGTGGTTTCCATCCGAGTTATGACGCCCCGAGGCGGAGAAGAAGGTTCCGGCTCGATCATTTCCTCCGACGGCTTGATCCTTACGAACAACCACGTAGTCGCGGGTGCCCAGGACGGGCGCGCGAAGATGGAGGTTACCCTCAACGACGGCCGTACCCTCGAGGCAGAGGTGGTGGCCACCGATCCGCCCACGGATATTGCGGTTATCAAGGCTAAGGACGTCACGGACCTGCAGCCCATCGAGTTCGGCGACTCGGACATGGTGAATGTCGGCGAGGACGTAATGGCGATCGGCTCCCCACTGGGACTGTCAGCCACGGTAACCACCGGCATCGTTTCGGCGAAGAATCGCCCCGTTCAAGCCTCGGGTGAGGACGGCGGCGAGGCCTCCCTCATCGACGCGATCCAAACCGATGCCTCCATCAACCCCGGTAACTCCGGCGGTGCCCTGGTGGACATGGAGGGCAAACTCATCGGCATTCCCTCCGTCATTGCTTCGACCGGTGGCGGGGAAGTGGCCGGTTCCATCGGCCTGGGTTTTGCCATCCCGATCAACCAGGCAGAGCGCATCTCCAAGCAGCTGATCGACAACGGCAAGGCCGAGCACCCGATCATCGGTGCGAAGGTCGATACCCGCTCTAACGAGAACGGTGCCGTCATCGCGGATGTGAACAAGGACAGTCCTGCGGATAAGGCGGGCTTGAAGAAGGGCGATCTGGTTACTCACGTGGATGACCGGCGCGTGGATTCGGGCGTGGGGCTGATCGCAGCTATCCGTTCGCACGCCGTGGGCGACAAGGTAAAGCTGAAGGTCAAGGACGGCCCCGATGGCGAGGAACGGGAGGTCGAGCTGACGCTCACCACCGCCGAGTAAACCCCCATTCCCGTTCGCCTGTACAGCCGAGGGCGAACGGGATACTTTATTAGTTACATCCATTTATCGATTCAGGAGGATCGCCGTGCCAGCTCGGAAGGCTAAGAAAGGGTCTGCGGATATCAACGCGGACATCAGCGACGTTATGGCCATGAGTTCCGTCGATCACACGCAGGTGGACCGTCTGGCAGAGGAGATCCCGGAGCCGGACGATGCACTGTTCCACACCCTGGATGCCCAGGAGCGCACCCGAGAACAGCTCAGCAACGAGCCGCCTCTGCGCGCCATGGTCGTGCTGGTCACCGACTTTCCCGAGGAAAAGGCCAAGAACGGCGAGCTGGTTGCAGAGCTGCTGGCAGAGGAAGGCTTCCTCGTCGATGCCGTGCTGAACGTCGAGTCCCGCAAGTCCGCAATCCGCAAGGTAATCCAGACCGCTGTGGTCGGCGGTGCCGATCTCGTCGTCACGATCGGTGGCACTGGCACTGGCCCGCGCGATAAGACTCCGGAGGCCACCCGCGCTGAGCTGGACCGCAAGGTCCCGGGCATCGCTGAAGCTCTGCGCGCCTCCGGTTTGGCGGCTAACTCCCTGGATGCGGGCCTGTCCCGCGGAGTCGCCGGTATTTCCGGTTCGACCGTGGTGGTCAACATTGCCGGGTCCCGCGGCGCGATCCGCGATGGCATGGCAACTCTTGGCCCCCTGGTTCGCCACGTTGTTGGCGACATGAATAACCGGGCCTAGCATGAGCACCGGCCGCTCAGGTAAGGGCCAGCCGGACCGCCGCCGTCGCCGGTTCTACGGCAAGGTAGGCAAAGCCGGCCAGGCTGGGGGTTCGGGTTCTTCTTTTATTGACACCATCGCTTCCGGCAAAGCAAAACCCCACTCAAGCCCTTCACGGGATGAGTGGGGTGACGATCGCCCTTCCGCAGAGCAGGAGCGCCGCTTCCTAGAGGAACAGCGCCCGCCGCATTGGGGCTAGCGGGGCTGGGGCACGTTAGTTTTCTGCGTGCTTGCCGGTCGGCTCTGCCTCGCCGCCACGCTGCTCCACCAGCAGGTCGCGGATCTCGGCCAGCAGCTCGGTCTCAGTAGCTGCAGCCTCCTCCGGCTCGATGCCCTTGCGGCGAGCGTTCAGCTCAGCCAGCTTGTTCATCGGCATGATCATCACGAAGTAGATGACGGCAGCGATGATCAGGAAGTTAACGGCAGCAGTCAGGACAGCGCCGATGTTGACGAACGTTGCATCGTTGCCCTCGCGGAGGTGGAAGCCCATTCCGAACTCGGGGGAGCCGCCGACTGCGGCCAGGAGCGGCTCGACGATGCCGTTGGTGAAAGCGGTGACGATGGCGGTGAAGGCACCGCCGATAATGACGGCTACGGCAAGTTCCATGACGTTGCCGCGCATGATGAACTTCTTAAAACCTTCAAGCATGGTGCAAAAGACCTTTCTTGTCCGCGACCTAGCGCAGACCTTGCAAAGCGACTAAAAAATGGGGAAGTATCCGAGGTCGTTGATCACAGCATCTACGACCAGATCGTGGTCTTGGCAGGGAACCTCGCGGGTGAATTCTTCGTGGTCTACCACAGCCCATACCTTCACATGCGATGGGCGATTGGCAAGAGTTCGATCATAGAAGCCACCGCCCTGTCCGAGCCGTGTCCCATAATAATCAATCGATAGAGCAGGTGTAACTATTACATCTGCGCATGTCGGGAAAGTGTGAATTACATTACTCACTGGCTTCCCCACCGGCTTCCCCACCGGCTCGAGTATTCCCCACGTGCCCTCGACGAGGTTTGGGTTGTCCGGCTGATATTCGATCCATTCGAGACTGGGGGCGTCACCACGAACAACGCGAGGAAGCAACACCCGCGCTCCAGTGCGCGCCAGAGTATCGGGAAGATCCGCGCCGCCCGGCTCACCCGGGAGGGGGACATATCCGCAGATGGTGGAAGGTGTGCAGGGGAGTTCCGCGAGAGCGTCCAAGAGGTGAGTCTGAATGCTTCGGTCGCGTAAGGGGCGCTCGTCGAGGCGGTCGACGCGGGCAGCGCGCACCTGGGCGCGGGCGCGCTTCTTCAGGTCAGCGGGGGTACTCATCGCCTAAGAGCCTACTGCAAAGGAAAATCTCCTTAAGTGGTGTGTAGAGCACGAAACCCGGAGCCTAAAGCGCTACTATTCCGGCATGACTTCTAGCCCTACGATCTCCACGTCCGAGCAAGCCGCACTGCGTACCGTCGTGGTCCCGGCCGCCGGGCTTGGAACCCGCTTCTTGCCCGCCACCAAAACCGTTCCCAAGGAACTGCTGCCCGTAGTGGACACTCCCGGGATCGAACTGATCGCAAAGGAAGCCGCCGATGCGGGCGCGGACCGCTTGGCGATCGTGACGGCTCCGAAGAAGGGTGGGGTGCTTGGGCACTTCGATACCGACGAAGAGCTGGAGCGCACGCTAGAACTGCGCGGCAAGACCGACCAGCTGAACAAGGTGCGCGCCACCGACGGGCTGATCGACGTGGTGGCTGTCGAACAGGAAAAGCCACTCGGCCTGGGGCACGCCATCGGGCTGGCCGAAGAGGTGCTGGATGACGATGAGGAATGCTTCGCCGTTATGCTGCCAGACGACCTGGTGCTGCCGATGGGTGTGATGGAGAAGATGCTGGCCGTGCGCAAGCAGTACGGCGGATCCGTGCTGTGTGCCTTCGAGGTGCCGCGCGAGGAGACGAGCAACTACGGAGTCTTCGAGATCGACGAGGCGGACCACGCCGACGTGAAGATCGTGAAGGGCATGGTGGAAAAACCGGCCGTCGAAGATGCTCCGTCCAACTTCGTAGCCACCGGGCGCTACCTGCTGGATCGACAGGTTTTCGACGCGCTGCGCCGTACCAAGCCGGGCAAGGGCGGGGAAATCCAGATCACCGACGCCATTGAGCTGATGATCACCGAGGGGCACCCCGTGCACATCATCGTCCACCACGGCCTGCGCCATGACCTAGGCAACCCGGGTGGGTACATTCGAGCTTGTGTCGATTTCGCGCTTCAGAATGAGACATATGGCCCCAGCCTGAAGACCTGGCTGCGGGAGCGCCTGAATCAGGAAAACTAGGGACAACAACATGCGATCGGTCGAAGAACAACTGGCAATCATCACCTCGGCGGCGGTGACCCCTGAGCCAGTGCGCATCGCCATTACCGAGACCCTGGGGCTGCGCTGCGCCGAAAGGGTCGAGGGTGCCGAACCGCTGCCCGGATTCGACCAGGCCGCCATCGATGGCTATGCCGTGCGCAGCGTGGACATCCGCCAAGCGTTGGCAGTTGCCCGGGGCGGCGACCCCGACCGTGACCCAGAAGATGCTGCGGCCGCAGAGAACACCAGCGGTGTAAAGGAAACCCTGCCGATCGTCGGCGACGTGACCGCCGGTTCCCTGCGCCCGATCCGTTTGCAGCCGCGCCAGGCAGTGCGCGTGGAGATGGGCGCACCTCTGCCGACGCTTGCGGATTCCGTGCTTCCGCTGGACTGGGTGGAAAAGGAAGGCCGCAAGATCCGTCCACTGGAGGCCATCGCCTCCGGCGAGTTCGTGCATCGGAAGGGCTCCGACGTGCAGCCCGGCGACGTTGTCGTGGAGGAAGGCGCCGTCATCGGCGCCGCCCAGGTGGGCTTGCTGGCCGCCGTGGGGCGATCCAAGGTGCTGGTTTACCCACGCCCGCGCCTGTCCGTGCTCTCCTTCGGCCGCGAGCTGCTGGACATCGACCGCGACCCGGCGGTGGGCCAGGTTTACGACGTGAACTCCTATGCCCTGGCCGCCGCCGCCCGCGAAGCCGGCGCGGACGTGCACCGCGTGGGCATCCTCAGCGGCGAGCCGCGCAAGATGCGCGAGGTGCTGGAAAGTCAGCTGTTACGCTCCGAGGTTGTGGTGATCTCCGGCGCGGTGGGAGGTGCGGCCAGCGACGAGCTGCGGGAAATCCTCTCCGAGATGGGGGAGATGGACATCCAGCGCATCGCCATGCACCCGGGTTCAGTCATGGGCTTCGGCACGCTGGGGCAGGACAAGGTGCCGACCTTCCTGCTGCCGGCCAACCCCTCCGCCGCCCTCGTTTCCTTTGAGGTCATGGTGCGCCCACTGGTGCAGCTGATCCGTGGCCGCCGTCAGGCCACCCGCCGCGTGGTGCCCGCCCGCACGATCGCAGGTATCGCCTCGGCCCCTGGCCGCCGTGGCTTTATCCGCGGCCAGTTGATGCGCGACCGGGAGACCCGCGAGTTCCTGGTGGATCCCCTCGGCGCCGTGAACGGCGGCGAGCCGACCCACCTGCTGGGCAGCCACGGGCAGGCCAACTGCCTGATCGTGGTGCCGTCCGACGTGACGGACGTGGCGCCGGGGCAGGAAGTGGACGTGCTGTTCCTCAGCAACAAGGATTAGCCCACCCGTGCTTCACCGACTGCGCGCCGCCTTCGCCCCCTCCGCGGCGCCCGAACAGCGCTCGCGAACCGTTTTGAGCCGTGGGCACATGTACGGAGATCTTAATGACGCCCCCGCGGCCGCCCTTCCGGTAACTTTGCGTCCCGTGCGAGCCACCGACGGGGCGCAGTGGAGCGCCGCTCGGATCGAAGACCAGAGACTACTGCAGCCTTTTGAGCCGACCGTGCAAGGGGACTGGGAAGCAGCGCACAGCCCGCAGGCCTGGCGGCAGACTTTCCACAACCTGCAGGTCCTGTCCGCCGATCGCCTGCTGGTGCCGATGGTCATCGACATTGACGGGGAGTTCGCGGGACAGCTGACGATCGGCAATATCCAATACGGAACCGTATCCAGCGCCTGGATTGGCTACTGGGTGCACTCACGGTTCCAGGGCCACGGTGTGGCCACCGCGGCGGTAGCGCTGGGCGTGGACTTGGGGATGCAGGTAGTGGGGCTGCACAGGATAGAGGCTACGGTCATGCCGGAGAACGTGGCGTCCAGAAAAGTCCTAGAGAAAACCGGCTTCCGCATCGAAGGGCAGCTACAGCGAAACCTGCACATCAACGGCGAATGGCGGGACCACCTACTGGTGGCGCAGACGCAGGAGGAAACGGCGCCGGACGGGGTGGTGCGCAGGCTGGTGAACCGCGGAATCTTGGGGCTGGCTGTGAACCGAAACTAGCCTCGGCGTGGCGAGCGCGGATATAGGGATTACGCGGGTAGCGTGGCAAGCACTTGACCATTCACGCTGCCCGCATAAGCTTCACAAACTTCGAGGAGAACTGATACACGTGTCCGGCTCCCTTTTGCTCATTGCCGCCGTTTGGTTGGTGCTGCTGGCGCCGCTTCTGCTGCGTAACCAGAAACCCGTGCGACGGACTGCCCAGGCACTGAGCGAGACCCGCGTACTGCACCGAGGCGGCAGCACCCTGAAGGCGAAGCGCAAGCTCAAGCCGGCCGAGGGCCTGTACATGTCCTCTGATGACGACGAGCTGGAGCTGGTCGACGCAGAGCCGGAGTATGTCCTGCTGGAGGACGAAGACTCTGTAGTCGGCACGAAGTCGGGCAAGCCGCGGGGACTGCGGGCGCTGATGAACGCGAAGGGCAGTGAGCGCAGCGCGGATAGTAAGGGCAACGAGCGCAGCGCGGATGCCGAAGTCGTTGACGGCGAAGTGGTAGACGCTGAGATGGTCGATGCTGAGGTAGTGGACGCCGAAGCAGCAGATGCCGAGGCGAAGACCACCGAAGCGACCGAGCAGACGGCCGCGAACGCCGATGAATCTGACGCAGCAGATAAGGGCTCCGGCAGGGGCGCTGAGAAGGGCTCCGAGAAGGTCGTGGCAGCGGCATCTGCGGGCAGCGCAGTGCGTTACACCGCCCAGGATGAAATGGACACCGGCGAGTTCTCCCCGGTGAAGAAGGCGGAGTTGAGCGCCGACGCTGCGGCGGCAGGCGCTGAGTCTGCTAAGTCTTCTGAGTCCGCTGAGTCCGCTGAGTCTTCTGAGTCCAGCGACTCCAGCGATTCCACGGAGCACGCCGAGCAGTCCGAAGAGCAGAGCGCCCGCCAGGCCGCATACGCCGCAGTCCCGACTGAGTACGTTCGCGGTGGGGACGTGAAGGCGTCACCAGATTTGGTAGACCACGTCGATGAAGCACCGACGGGCAAGAACCTGGACATCCTCGAGGACTCCGACGAGCTGAGCGAGGCCGACCTGCAGTACCTGGCCTCCCGTCGTGGCCGCGGCGTGTACGACCCGGTAGCCTCCGCGCGCCTGGCCCGTGAGCGACAGAACCGCCGCAAGAAGGTGCTGCTGGTACTGCTGGCACTGTGCGCCCTGACCTTCGGCGCCAGCCTGGCCCTGGGTAGCGGCGTATGGCTGACCTTCGTGGCCATGGTGGCCTTCACCGCCTTCTACCTGGTGATGCTTCGCCGCCAGGCCATCGAGGAGCGCGAGCTGCGCCACCGCCGCCTGGTGCGTATGCGCCGCGCCCGCCTGGGCGTGCGCAACACGGAGGACGACGAGCTGGGCGTGCCGGATCGCCTGATCCGCCCGGGCGCCGTGATCCTGGAAACCGACGAAAACGACCCGGCCTTCAGCAACCTGGAGTACGCCGACGGCAGCGACTTCTTCGACGTACCGGGCGGGGTCTCCGACGCGGGCGCGCCATCCGCTTCCGCCGCAGACGAGGAATACCTCGATCCGCGCTCCGGCATCCGCGCGGTCTAGGAGTAAACCTCCCGCATGCTCAACCACCCTGCAGCGCGTGACGCGGCCCTGCTGCTCCTGCGCCTTGTCACCGGCGTGATCTTCATTGCCCACGGCTGGAAGAAGGTCTTCATCGACGGCATGGGCGGAGTAACCGGAACCGTCGCCACCTTCGACCGCCTGCACATTCCACAGCCAAAGGTCAGTGCCTGGGCAGCGGCCAGTTTCGAGATGCTAGGCGGCGCGATGCTCATCGTTGGTTTGCTGACCACGGCAGTCGCAGGACTCTTCGCCATCTACAGCGCACTGGTACTGTACTTCGTGCACTGGTCCAACGGTTTCTTCGTCGCCGATGGGGGCATGGAGTTTGTGCTGCTCCTGGTCGTCTCGCTTATGATGATTGTTGTTTTCGGCGCGGGGCGCGCGAGCCTGGACAAGGCTCTCTCGCGCTTCGGCTGAAGTTGAGTCAAGCACGCAAGAGGCGGGATTAAGCGCATGGACTGTCAAGCGGTCAGAACCTCGATGTCCGCCCGGCTCGACGGCGAAACCGCCGAGCTGTCCGACGACCTAGTCGACGCGCACCTAGCCGCCTGTGAAGACTGCCAACGTTGGTATGCCACCGTCACCGCGCTGGGCCGCCGGATGAACGTTTCCGCCACCCCAACGGATGATGGCCCCACGACGGAGCCGGGCGATGAACAGAAAGCGGCGCTCCTCGCACAGGTGCTCGAACAGGCCGATCGCAACCCCCAGATCAGCGGAGACCTGCGTCGCCGTCAGTTGCCCCTTTACTTTGGTCGCTTCGCTCTTGTTGCGGTGGCGCTGGTTTATGTTGTGTGGGGCCTGTCGCTGTTGTTCGGCTCGCCTATTGGGGATGACGCCGACTCGTCTCAGCTCCGACTAGTCTCCGACGCGGCGACGATGCGCTTTGCGCTGGCCGGTGGCCTCCTGTGGGCAGCTTGGCGCCCGAAAGGGGCTGCCGCAGTGTTGCCGATCTACCTGGGGTTATGGGCTTTCGGTCTGGGGTTTGCAACGCGGGAGATCGTGCTGAGCATGGTCGGGGAAGGTGGCAGCCTGGCCACCCTCTGGCTGCTGCTGGTGCACTTGGCGGCGGTCGTGGCCCTGGTCGTGGTGTGGGCTGGCAGGCAGAACGTGTTCATGCCGCTGCAACAGTCGCTGCGCGCGCTGATGGCCCAGCCGGTGAACTTCAGCCCGAGCGACGCCCGACGCAACTCCACCTTCGAGCTCGGCGAGCCGCGACCGCGGGGCTGGGATTAGCGCCAGGAAGGCAGCCACATCCGCATGTCGAAAGCGAAATCGGAAAGTGGAGTGGCCGTGTAGATCGGCAGGAAGTAAAGAAAGTTCCAGACCACCAGCATCAGGTAGATCACTACCAGCAGCTGGCCAGGGCGAGCTTTCACGAAGGCTTTGGGGGAGGAGTGCGGCTGGGCGGCAACGCCCGGGCGCTGCCAGCACAGTAGCTGCCCCAGAGCCATCGCCAGCGCAATCGCCAGGAACGGAGCCAAGTTAGCTGCGTAGAACAGGTACATCTGGCGATCGAGGTTGACTAGCCAGGGCAGGAAGCCGGCTGCAAAACCGATGACGGGAACCACCCATCGGCGATCCTTGTGCACTATCAGGCACCACAGTCCCCATAGCATGACGGGCACGCAGAACCACCAGATAGCGGGGGTGCCGACCAGCAGGATCACCTTGTGGATGCCCTCGTCGCTGGACGGGTTGTAGTACATCAGCGAACGGCTGGAAACCAGCCAGGACCACGGCTTGGACTCCCAGTTGTGGTGGTGGCCGTTAGAGTTCGTCAGCTCCGTGTGAAAGCGCATGACGGACACGTGATAGTAGATGAAGTTCTGCAGGGTATCGGGCAGGAAAGACCAGAACCAATCCCCGGTGGTGTTGGTGTACTGCTCGGACTCCACGGCGTGGCGGAACACGCCGGTTTCGGAGGCGAACCAGGCCCGCCAGCTGACCAGGTACAGGATCGCGGGGACGATCACGATGGAGAAGAAGGAGGGCAAAGCATCGAAGAAGGCGGTCCCGAGGAGGGGACGGCGCACGCCGAAACGGCGGCGTCGAAAATAATCAACCGCAACAATCGTCACCCCGAAGAAGGCCATGTAGTACAGGCCATTCCACTTCACCGAGAGCGACAAGCCCAGCGCCACGCCCGCGGCGAAACGCCACCAGCGGTAGCCCATGCGCGGGCCGAGGGCGAAATCGTGGATCCGCTCAGCGGCCCATACGCGCTGGAAGCGGGCCTCCATCTGCTCGGCATCTCGCACCGCGAAATAAGTCGCCAGGCACACCAGGAATACTTGGAAGTGGTCCAGCATGGCCGAGCGCCCCGTGACGAAGAGGATGCCGTCGCACAGGGCAATAATGCCGGCGAACAAGCCGATGAGGTCGGACTTCGACACTCGGCGCGCAATCGTGGCAATCAGCAGGATCGTCACCACAGCCAGCAGGGCGGACATGATTCGCCAACCCCATGGCGTATAGCCGAACACCGCCATGCCCAGCGCCTCGAGCTGTTTGCCCAGGGGCGGGTGGACGACCAGACCGTAGCCTGGATTGTCCTCAATGCCGCCGATTAGTGGGTTAGACCAGCTCTGCAGAATCTGCCAGGCCTGCGGCACATAGTGCTTTTCGTCGAACACCGGGGTGCCCGCGTCGGTGGGGCGCTGCAGCATGAGCAGGCGACTGAGCGCGCCGAACAGGCCGAGGACAATCAGGATGCCCTTCCACCGGGTGAAGGCGAACGTGCGCCGGCCGGACGCAGCGGTAGGCACGCGACGGGTCACGTCGGTCGTGTCGCGCTGGTCGGCGGACACTTCATGGCTGTCCGCTAGCGGGGGAGTCGGTGTGGTCGGCACGAAAGCCAACTGTAGTAGAAGCTCCGGACAATCGGACGCACTGGCGGGCATACTGGCGGGTATGAGTGAACCCGTAGAAGCCAAGCCCCTCCCCGCAGACGCAGTCGCTGCGCTGCTTGCCCGCGCCGCCGAGAATCGACCTCTGCCGCAGGGGGGAATCATCTTGGCGGCCACGCCGCTGGGCAATCCGCTGGATGCTTCGGTGCGGCTGATCGACGCTCTGGCCAGCGCAGACATCGTGGCAGCGGAGGATACTCGCCGCACCCGGGCGCTCGCGGACACGCTGGGAGTGGAGATTTCCGGTCGAATCTACTCCAACTTCGACCACAACGAGGCCGAGCGGGCGGAGTTCTTCGTCGAGCAGGCCGAGCAGGGTCGGCGCGTGCTGGTGGTGACAGACGCCGGCATGCCCTCCGTCTCCGATCCCGGTTTCCCGCTGGTCGTCGCTGCCCGTCGTGCTGGAGTGCCGGTGACATGCCTGCCGGGCCCTTCCGCGGTGCCGACCGCTCTGGCACTGTCTGGCCTGGGGGTGGGGCACTTCGCGTTCCTGGGCTTCGCCCCACGCAAGGACGGCGCCCGGCGTTCGTTTTTTAGTTCTTTTAGTGACGCCCCCTACGCCGTCTGCTTCTTTGAATCCCCGTATAGGCTGGCGAAGACTCTGCAGGTGGCAGCCGAGGAGTTGGGGGATCACCGACAAGCGGCGGTGTGCCGCGAGCTGACGAAGACCTTTGAAGAGGTGAAGATTGGCGGGTTACGCGAGCTGGCCGAGTGGGCGGAGAGCGGTGTGAAGGGGGAGATCTGCGTGGTGGTGGATGCCGCGGACGAGCAGGCGGAGCCGGACGTGGAATCGTTGGTCGAGTTGGTGGAGCAGAAAGTGGCGGAGGGGGAGCGTCTGAAGGCGGCGGCCGGAGACGTGGCAAAGGCCAAGGGCGTGAGCAAACGTGAGCTCTATGAAGCTGTGCTGCGCGGACGCGAGGAAAATTAGAGATTTTTAAAATTTTTTAGCTGAGCTGAGAGGTGGGTGGCCTGTGTGGGAGATAAGGGCAGGTGAATAGGGGGTTAGGGGAGATGGAAGCCGGGGCTAAAGGCGTCGTCCGGACGTGGTTGGGGCACCACTGCGGTTGAAAAGCGCACGCAATACCCCCCAGTATTGAGGAATGACTGTATCAAGAGAAGAAGCAACGCCGACTGAGGCTGATCAGGAACAGTCCATCGACTGGGTGGTCACGGGCTGCGCGGCAGCCCTCATCCTGGCTGTCGTGCTGTGGGGCGTATTTGGTGGCGATAGCTTCGCCGCCTTCGCCTCGACGGCGTTGAGCTATGTCGTAGGTGACTGGGGCTGGCTGTATGTCCTCGCCGGCACGGTGTTTGTAGGGTTCATTCTGTTCATTGCGTTCAGTAAGTTCGGGCACATTCGCCTGGGCAAGGATAACGAGCCGCCGGAGTTCAATAGCATTTCCTGGGTGGCCATGATGTTTGCCGCAGGCATGGGCATTGGCCTGATGTTCTACGGTGTGACCGAGCCACTGACTTACTACCGCGACGGCGTGCCGGGGGAGCAAAAGAACGATGTGGCTAGCTCCTTCGCCTCCACGCTGTTCCACTGGGGCCTGCACCCATGGTCGCTGTACGCCATCGTGGCGCTGGCCATTGCTTACGGCACCTTCCGTCTGGGCCGTAAGCAGCTGCTGTCCGCGGCGTTTATTCCGTTGATCGGGGAGAAGCGCGCCGAGGGCGCGCTGGGCAAGATCATCGATATTGCCGCCATTTTCGCGACGGTCTTCGGTACCGCGGCTTCCCTGGGCTTGGGTGCAGTGCAGATCCAGTCCGGCCTGGGTGCCACGGGGCTGATTTCTAATCCTGGCACGTGGGTGATCGTCGGCACCATCGTGATCCTGGGGCTGTGCTTCTTGGCTTCCGCTGCTTCCGGCGTGGGCAAGGGCATTCAGTACCTGTCCAACACCAACATGGTTCTGGCTGGTCTCATTGCGCTGTTTGTCTTGATTCTCGGGCCGACCGTGGTGATTCTGAACCTGATCCCGACCTCCCTGGGTAACTACCTGTCCCAGTTCTTCCAGATGGCCGCCCGCACCGCTAACTCCGGCGATGGTGCGGATGAGTGGCTGGGTACCTGGACCATCTTCTACTGGGCATGGTGGGTCTCCTGGTCTCCGTTCGTCGGCATGTTCGTCGCCCGCATTTCCCGCGGCCGTACGATCCGCGAGTTCGTGTGTGTCGTCCTGATGGTTCCAACCATGGTGACCATCATCTGGTTCTCCATCTTTGGCGGCGCTGCCGTTAATGCGGAGGAAACCGGCAATTCCATCTGGGGCGATGGCGAGGCCACCAGCCAGCTGTTTAACCTGCTGCAGACCCTGCCGATGGGACAGGTAGCAAGCATCGTTGCGATGATCCTGCTGGCTACCTTCTTCATTACCTCCGCAGACTCCGCCTCCACCGTCATGGGTTCCATGTCGCAGCGTGGACAGCTGGTCGCCAACCGTGGCGTCACTGTGCTGTGGGGTGCGCTCACCGCGGGTATCGCCCTGATGCTGCTGCTTACCGGCGGCGACGAGGCACTGACCAACCTGCAGAACGTGACGATCATCGCCGCCAGCCCGTTCTTGCTGGTGATTATCGCCCTGATGTTCTCCATCTACAAGGCTCTGTCTAACGACCAGCTGTACCTGGACGAAAAGGCACAGCGGGAATACGCCCTGCGTATGGCTCGCGAGCGTCGCATCAACCAGTCGAGCGAAGCTAAGGCCGCTAAACGCAGCCGTCGTTACGGCGGGAGTGATGTTCCGCAGGCCGTCGCAGACGGCAACGCAGAGCATTCCTAAGCCGGGCTGCTTTCGCGTCGTAGTAGGGGATCACCTAATCTAAGGGTTATGTCGAAACGAGTTCTCACCTCAGTTGCATGGCCCTACGCTAACGGCCCCCGCCACATCGGCCACGTCGCCGGATTCGGCGTGCCTTCGGACGTTTTCGCGCGTTATCAGCGAATGGCTGGCAACGAGGTACTCATGGTTTCGGGCACCGACGAGCACGGCACCCCGTTGCTGGTGCAGGCGGAGAAGGAAGGCACGACCGTCCAGGAGTTGGCGGATCGCTACAACCGCATCATCGTCGAGGACCTCGCGGGCCTCGGCCTTTCTTATGACCTGTTCACCCGCACCACCACCCGCAACCACTACGCGGTCGTGCAGGAGCTCTTCACCGGCCTGTACAACAACGGCTACATGGTCACTCAGACCACCCGCGGTGCCATCAGCTCGTCCACGGGCCGTACTCTCCCGG
>NZ_CALLDG010000200.1 GCF_937999985.1 uncultured Corynebacterium sp. | reverse complement strand
CGTGATCACCCCGGCCACCTGAGCCGCCCGCGCGGGGCGGAAATCCTGGCTGCGGCGAATCGCTACCGGGAGCTCAAACTCGCCTAGAGAACTTGGCGCTTGTTCTCCTTGAGAACCTCCATGCCGCGGGTCGGGTAATCGGTGATCAGACCGTCGACCTTCGCGTCGATCACGGCCTGCATGTCGGGCTTCTCATTGACCGTCCACGGCAGAACCTGCAGGCCCGCCTCGTGGGCGGAGGCCACGCTTTCCGGAGTGACCAGCTTGTAGTGAGGAGAGAGGATCTCCGCACCCAGCTGGGTCGCGGCCTTGTTAACATTGCCGCCAACCTTGTCGTAGTCCACATCACCGATCCACTGGGAGCCGGACTTCCACGTGGTGGCGTCATAAAGAAGAGCCAGAGAAATGTCCGGCTGGGCCTTGCGCACCAGTGGCAGCGAGCGCCAGTCGAAGGACTGGATGGTGGTTCGGGACGTAGCCTTGTTGGCCCGCACAACCGGTAGGATCGCGTCGACGAACTCCTGCGGCTCGGCGGATTTGTCGGGTTCCTCTGCCTCGATTTTGGTTTCGATGTTGAAGCGCATCTGCGGGTCGGCAGCGGCGATCTCGAACACGTCCTGCAGCTGTAGCAGCTTGTTTTCTTCCTCGGCCTTCGCATCCGGGAAGTCCTTCAACACCTTGTTGCAGTTCAAGGTCTGCAGCTGCTTCCAGTTCAGCTCGTGGACGAGCTTGCCCACGTAGGGGAACTCCGGGTCGTTCTCGGTGGCGGGCTTGGTGTCGGTGCACTTGTCGGCCTGGATTGCCGGGTCGTGCCAAACAACCGGGGTGCCGTCCTCGGCCATTACGATGTCCAGTTCCAGGGTGGATACGCCCATCTTCACGGACTCTTCGAATGCCTTGCGGGATTCCTCGGTGTACTCACCGCGGCCACCACGGTGGGACTGCAAGTCGAAGCCCTGTGGCTTGCTTTGCTCAGGCTTCGAGGATCCGGCGATGGAGGAGCCGAAGCTAAAGGAGGATCCGGCGATGGAGCCCTGCGCGGCAGCTGCGGTGCCGGCGGAACTGAGGGAAACGATGGCGGCCACTGCTGCGGCAGCGGTCTTGCGCCAGGTGAGGGATGTCTTCATGCTTTCCTAACTGCGAGTTGTGAGTGCTGCGGTGGAGTCGTGAAGTAACTCACATAAACCTAACAGTGGTTCAGCTACTCGGCAGCGCGAGCTAGATCCACCCATTCGTTTTCGCCAGATGCGCCGCCTCGTAGCGATTCCCCGCGCCTGTCTTCGCCATGATGCTGGAGATGTGGTTACGCACAGTTCCCGGCGAAAGGTGCAGCGCCTTGGCGATGGAAGGGGAGCTCTTGCCCTCGAAGAGCTGCTGGCACACCTCGGTTTCCCTCTCGCTAAGGGGATTATCGGGCGTCAATAGGCTTTCCTGGGCAAGCGTCGGGTCGATAACGCGCAGGCCGGCATGGACCCGCCGGATCGCGTCGGCGAGCTCCTCGGGAGGCGTGTCCTTAACGATGAACCCGTCCACGCCCACCTCCATCGCACGTTTGACGTACCCGGCCTTGCCGAATGTCGTTACGATCAGGCAGCGGCATCGATTACCGGCCAGCTCCTTCGCGGCATCGATGCCGTTTAGTCCCGGCATCTCGATGTCCAGCAGGGCCACGTCGATGGGCTGCTTCCGGGCGAGGGCCACGGCTTCGGTCCCGGTCGCACATTCGGCAACGACCTCGATGTCCGGCTCCGCGTTCAGCAGTGCGATCAGCGCCCCGCGCACCAGTGATTGGTCCTCGGCGAGTAGTACTCGAATACTCATCGGGTGGCCTCCTTCGCCACTGCGCCGTCGTCGATCAGCTCGTTGTCGCCTCCCATGGCGATCAGCACGGTACTCAGGCCGCGTTCGCGGCGCACAATCAGCTTCCCACCGGCTTCCTCGACTCTTTGGCGCAGGCCGGCCAGCCCGCCAGTGCCCTGCGTGGCCTCGCCGTTGAACCCGCAGCCGTCATCGGTGACCTGCAGCTTGTCGGCGGTGACGTTTACCCAGCACGTGCTCGCACCGGAGTGCCGCACGACGTTCGTCGTAAGTTCTCGCAGACCCCAGGAAAACACTGTGTCGTGTGCGCCCGGTGCCTGTAGGAGTTCGGGTAGATGCGCGGTGACGCCCTTAGTTTCCAAAGCCCGGCGCGCCGCCTGCAGCTCACCGGCGAAGGTGGGTGTGCGCATGCGGGTGACCGTCGATCGCACCTCCGCCAAGGCTAGGCGGGAGAGGTCGCTGATTTCCTTGAGCTCCTGTTTTGCCTGCTCGGGGTTGTTATCCATTGCCCGCCTGGCGACCTCGGACTTTAGGTTGATGACTGTCAGCGAGTGGCCCAGCAGATCGTGCACATCCGTGGCAATGTCTTCCCGCTGCTGCGCCAGGTCCAGTTCGTGCCGCAGCTTGTGGCGGGATTCGTCGTATTGGCTAAAAATCCCAAGAGCGACGAGTAACAACGGCATGACGAAAAGGGTGAATGCACCCCAGGTAAGGTCGTCCGGCCACCAGTTCCACATTGCAACTGTCCCGAGTACACCTGTCGCCACCACGATCGGCAGTGCCTTCCGCAGCGTCACCGTGAATCCCAACATCGCGGCCAGGTAGGGGGCAAAGGCCACCGCGCCAGCCTGCATCGCTGGCACGCTGGCCAACGCAATGGCTAGCAGTATGCCCCAGCGCAGCAGTGCCCGCGCTAGTGTTCCCCAGCCGCGGGGGAAGTATTCCAACGAGCCGAAGGCGTAGAAGTAGAACGCGCCGAAAGCCAGCAGGCATATAGTCATCCAGGCCTTGGCCGTAGTGCTGAATCCTTCCCCCGTGTAAACCTGCAGAGCGACGGGCACCAGGAATATCAGCCATATCGAGGCGAAGATGGCGGAGTTCAACTGAAACCCGTCAAAAGGGCGCATTAGCTGCGCTCCCTGTCGCGCTTGCCCATCAGCAGGCAGAAGCCTACGAAGATCGCCGTCCATACTGCGATGCTAACCCAGGCGTACCACATCGGGTCGTTGATGAATCCGTGGTCGAGCAGTTGAGCGCCTTCGGCCAGCGGCCAGCGAACCAGCGTCATTGCGCCATACATCGGGGTGAAACGGCCTACCTGCAGCAGCGATCCGCTGAGAGGCATAAAAACGTTGCCCGCGAAGGCCAGGATCACGATGGATGCAGTGGCGATGGAAACCGTGTTCTCTTTCGGAACCACCAGCGTCCACGCCAAGCCGTAGAAGCCAAAGGGGATGGAACACAGCACACAGGCGATGAAGCTCAACGCCCACTGGTCGGGCTGCATGTGGGCCCGGGTCAGTCCGCCGACTATAAACACGGCGACGATCGGCAGCACCGCACGCACGGCGATGCTCAGGCCATTGGCGAAGGCTAGCTGCCACGGGCGCAGGGGAGTAAGGGCCAGCTGCCTGCCCCAACCACTGCGGTTATCTGTCACGGAAGTGCCCGCTGCGCCGACGGCGCCTACTACGCCGGCGTAGAAGGCCATGCCCAGCATGACGAACGCGGAGACGTTTCCGCCGTTCATTTCCTGATCGCCATATTCCTGCATTGCGCCGAAGATCAGGTAGAAGAAGATTGGCAGACCGACGCTGAAGAACAAGGTGGTCATGTCCCGGCGCAGGCGTAGTAGCTCGTGGCCGGCGAATTTTAGGGTGGTGCTCATTGTTAGGCCTCCTCGTTTTCGTTCGTCAGCGCAAGGAATGTGTCCTCCAGGCTGTGGCTGGTGATGTCGAGATCGCGGGCGTCAGTTTCCGTCAACAGGTACCGGGCAAGCGCGTCAGAGTCGTTGGTTGTGATACGAAGGCGACGGCCGTTTACTTCGCTCTTTATGACGCCCCTAAGGCCTGCCAGCTCGGGGAATCCACCCGGGAACTCGGCGCTGACCACGCGGTTGGCGCTCATGTTTCGCAGCTCGTCGGTGGTGCCGTCGGCAACAATCTCGCCTTCGTGCATGAGCACGATGCGCTGGGCGAAGTTGTCCGCTTCCTCTAGGTAGTGGGTCGCGAAGATGATCGTGCGGCCCAGCTGCGCCTGATGCTTCATGGAGTCCCAGAAACGGTGGCGTGCGCCGGCGTCCATACCAGCGGTGGGCTCATCGAGGATGAGGATGTCCGGGTTGCCGAGGATTGCTAGGGCGAAGCGAAGGCGCTGCTGCTCGCCGCCGGAGCACTTGCCTACGCGCCGCTTGTAGATGGGTTCCAGGTTGGCCTGCTCGATAACCTCTTCGAGCGGTAGGTGCTCGGGGAATGCGGCGGCGATCATCTCCACCGTGTCCTTCACGGTCAGTTCGTGGAGCAGGCCACCGGTCTGCATCAGTGCGCTGATGTTTTGGTCGTACACTGCCTGCTTGGGGGAGCGGCCCATGACTCTCACCGTCCCGGCGGTCGGGGAAGTAAGCCCCAAAATCAGATCCACAAGGGTGGTCTTGCCCGCACCGTTGGTGCCGAGCAGTGCAATAATCTCGCCTGGGCGAACGCTTAGGCTTACGTCCTTCAGCGCGTGCACCGGTTGGTTGGAACGTGGCTTGAAGGTCTTGCTGATTCCTCTTACTTCTATGGCGTGTGCCAGTTGTGTCGCACTCATGGTCTTCACGTTATTTCGGAGCTGAAAAGTGCACGCATAGGTTTCGTCACGGAATGCACCATGACGTTTGTCATGGGGGCCGCAGAAATTCTTTTTAAATTTCTTCGTTGCTCGGTCGTGGTAACCAAAAAGCAACGATTTGCGTTTTAAAGTAAACGAGATGAGTTTTATAGCTTCCACCAGTTCGCGCGGAGCCTCCAAGAGGCTGCCGGGCGCTTTTGGTGCGTTCATGGCTTTCGCTCTTCTCGCTGCCTATGCGGTGTATCGACTGACCTTGCCGGAGGTTCGCTCCTCCTGGTTCACGAACCTCTTCAAGTGGCCAACGGACTTCAAGGTCTATTACAACGCTGCGGTTGCCCTGAATAGCGGGCAGGAGTTGTACTCCCAGCCCTTCGTCGGGGGTCTCCCTTTTACTTATCCGCCGTTTTCGGGCGTGATTTTTAGGGTATTGCCGTTGGTGCGGTTCGAGGTTGCGGCGAGTATCTGGCTAGGCCTCACTGCCTTGGTGCTGTTTGCTGTGATTATCGGGGTCTTCCGCGAGCGCGGTTATGCCTGGTCCCCGGGGCTAATCCTCGTTTCCCTGGCGGCGCTGGTCGCTTCCTTCCACCTGGCCCCGATCTTCGGCACCTTCTTCTGGGGCCAGATCAACATCTTCCTCATGGGCTTGATTGCCCTGGATTTTCTGCGCCGCCGCACCGGCAACCGAGGCGGGGGTATCTTCAGCGGCCTGGCCGCCGGCATTAAGCTCACCCCGGTCTTCTTCTACCTGCCGCTGTTGCTGGGCAAGCGCTGGCGCGCGATGGGTTATATGACCGTAACGATCCTGGCGACCGTGGTCATCGGCTTCCTCTTCGTCCCGGACGCCAAGTCTTTCTGGCAGACCAAGATCTTCGAAACCCAGCGCATCGGCGGCGAGGACAATCCCGGCGCGCAGTCCCTCGGCGCCGTCTTGCATCGCCTGGGTTACGACAGCACCGCACTGTGGCTCGTCTGCGTGGTCGCCATCGTCGTGCTGTACAGCATCGTGGTGTTGGGCTGTTACCGTCGCGGTAACTACTCGATGATCATGGCCCTCGGCGGAGTTGTTGCCTGCATCATCTCGCCGTTTAGCTGGTATCACCACTGGGTGTTCTTGGTGCCGCTCTTTGTCGTTTTTCTGGACGCCGGGTTCCAGCTGGTACAGGTGATCTCAGACAAGCTGAACGGCGCGCTGGGCTGGGTTGTTGAGCAGCTTCTGAGCTTCGCAGTGGTGGCGGTATTGACGATGGTCTTCCTGCCCTTCGTCAGCAACGCCACGTCCCGCAGGCTTGGTTTCTTCGGCCAGGGCGTGGCTCACGACAACCCGATTTTCAAGGGCAGTTTCACCTTCATGGGCGTGGCCTTCATTGTGGTGGCTGCTGCGTACTACGCGGTCCGGTATTTCACGGACCGCCGTACTACCGGAACCGTGCGCGACGCTGCTGATTCTCTGTAAAGGTGCGCTCGACAGAGTGTTCGGTCTGCCGGACTTCAGACGTTGACGACACCTCTCATGTGACGTACAGTTTCCTGTACAGGAGGTGTGCTGTGAAAACGTTTAGCTATACCGAATCCCGCGCGAACTACGCGAAAGTGCTCAGTGATGTTGTCGACAATCGCGAGGAAGCCATCATTACCCGAGCCGGTCACGAGGACGTCGTGATCGTTTCGCTCTCCGAGTACGAATCGCTGCGAGAAACTGCTTACCTTCTGCGCTCTCCCGAGAACGCTCGCCGCCTCCTCGGTTCCATCGAGAACCTGGAGCGGGGGCGCGGCGCCCACCACGACCTCATTGAGGACTAATGATTCTCGTTTGGGATGAGTCTGCCTGGGAGGACTACTTGTGGTGGCAGACGGCGGATCGCCGCACCCTAAAGAGAATTAATCGGTTGATTAAGGACATCGCCCGCAACGGAAACGAGGGCATCGGCAAGCCTGAAGCCCTCAAGCACGGTCTATCAGGCTATTGGTCGAGGCGGATCACCGATGAGCACCGCCTGGTGTACAAGGTAGTGGACGGAGAGATTCGCATCGCGGCTTGTCGATACCGTTACGGAAGCTAACTGGCCTATTCCTTATAGCTCAACGCCAGCCCGATACCCGCGCCAAGCGACAGGCCGAAGATAACCCCAATCGGGATAAAGAAATCAAAGATTAATGCGATGGCCAGGCCAAGCACAAGGCCAATGGCCGCGCCGATAGCAACTCCGGTGTAGTTATTCTTTTTCTGCGGTGATGGTGAGGTCATACCCCGGATAATAGTGAAAATTGTCGGACTGACAGGATTTGAACCTGCGACCCCTACACCCCCAGTGTAGTGCGCTACCAAGCTGCGCCACAGTCCGCCGAAGCCCTACTAAAAGGGCAACGGCGATAGGTTACCCCACTCCTATCGCCGTTAGGAAATCCCCTGCTTAGACCGGCTGCACAATCTCGTCGGAAACGATGATGCCGTCCGAATCGCAGTAAATGTACTCGCCGGGGATAAAGTCCACGCCGCCGAAGCTCACCGTCACGTCACGCTCGCCCTCTCCGGTCTTCGTGGACTTGCGCGGGTTGGTGCCCAGCGCCTTGCAGCCGAACTCCATCTGGCCAATCACCTTAGAATCGCGGATCGGCCCGTTAATCACCACGCCGGCCCAGCCGTGGTCCTTGCCCAGGCCCGCAATGATGTCGCCCACCAGCGCAGTGTGCATCGACGCATCACCGTCGATCACCAGCACGCCACCGGGGTTGTCCTCCTGCAGAACGCTCTTAAGCAGCGCATTGTCCTGGAAGCACTTCACCGGGGGGATCTTCCCACAGAACTCCACCACGCCACCCAGG
>NZ_CALLDG010000199.1 GCF_937999985.1 uncultured Corynebacterium sp. | reverse complement strand
CATGCTGATCCAGGTTGTGCGCGACGTTTTCAACGCGGACTTCTCCGAGCTCATCATTGACGGCGATAAGTCCTGGCAGGCAGTCCGCGACTACCTGGGGCGGACCTCCCCTGAGCTAATGGATCGCGTGAACAAGTGGAACCGTGGCAAGCACAATGGCCAGGATGCGTTTGCTCCGCTGGACCTGGACCAGCAGCTGGAAAAGGCCATGGCCCGCAAGGTGTGGCTGCCGTCGGGCGGTTACCTGATCATCGACCACACCGAGGCCATGACGGTCATCGACGTAAACACCGGCTCCTTCGTGGGCAGTGGTGGCAACCTCGAGGCCACGGTCACGGAAAACAACCTGGAGGCAGCCGAGGAGATCGTCCGCCAGCTGCGCCTGCGCGACATCGGCGGCATGATCGTCGTGGACTTCATCGACATGCTGCTGCAGCAGAACCAGGATCTGGTGTTGCGCCGCCTGTCGGAGTTCCTGGGTCGCGATCGTACGCGCCACAAGCTGGGCGAAGTGACCTCGCTGGGCCTGGTGCAGCTGACCCGCAAGCGCCTCGGCACCGGCCTGCTGGAGACGTTCTCCACCCCGTGTGAGGCCTGCGATGGCCGTGGATTCATCATGCACCCGGACCCGGTGGAGCAGAAGGACCCGGAGCCGCGACGCGACCACGGGCACCGCAAGGAGCGCCAGCAGGCTAAGAACCAGGGCAGGAACCAGAATCAGTCCAAGGGCCGTAACCAGGGCAAGGATCCGGAGCGGAGTCAGCGCGAGGACAAGCAGCCCCAGCAGCAGTCCCAGCAAAGTGAGTCCCAGCAGGGCGGACCCCAGAATGACAAGCCTCAGCAGGGAACTCGTCGTCGGGTGCGCCGCGTAGTTCGCCGCGGCAACCCGCACGCCACCCAGGCCGCGGAGCGAGAGCGACAGGGTCGCAACTCCAAGGCGTCTAACAGTGACATCGACAGCATCGTCGCCAACGCCCGCAAGCGCTCCGCCCAGGAGGATCCGGACGAGCCTTCGGCAGCCAACAACGCCGAGCGCCCGGAGCAGAATAAGACCGCGAACACTAGGTCTCGCCGTCGCCGCCGTGTAGTGCGTTCGGCGCACACTGCTCGTTCTGCTTCTGGTCGGGGCGCCAACTCTTCCGCCGCCAACCGATCCAGCTACGAGGAAGCCAAGCGCGAGTTCGAGGAATCTCCACGCCGGAAGCGGCAGACACGGGGCAACTCCAAGTCGGATTTTGCCCCGCGACCGGAGGACTTCGGCGTCACAAACAATAATGCTGAGAAGAGCGCCGAGAACGGCGCCGAAAAAAGCGCCGAGAACAAGACCAAGAACACCCGTTCGCGTGGCCGTCGTCGGCGAGTGGTGCGCAAGACGAACTAGTTCCGAGCGAAAGCAAAGGGATTTGGTTTTTAGCCCCCTGACCGGGTAGTCTTAACCAGTCGCTGTTCGTTCCGCCGGTGACCAGCCTTAACGCGCGCGTCGCCGGGGATTGCGCGAGTGCACTAGCTTCCAGCAAGGTGCGTTCGCACAGTGTGCACAAGAGTGCCCCGGGCACTTTTGGGGAACGAACGCAGCTAAGCAAAAGTAACAGTCAGGATGCTTCCTTCCCGCAGGGGGCTGCCTGAGCCGATTAGAGAAATAAAGGGGTAGCCCTACATGTACGCGATCGTCAAGACCGGCGGAAAGCAGTACAAGGTTGCCGAAGGTGACCTCGTCAAGGTCGAGAAGATCGAGGGTGAGCCGGGTTCGTCCGTGGCTCTCACCCCGGTTCTCGTCGTCGATGGCGCAAACGTCACCACCGGTGACAAGCTGGCATCTGTAAATGTCAACGCTGAGATCGTGGAGCACGTTCGCGGACCGAAGATCCGCGGCATGCACTACCGCAACAAGACCGGTTACAAGCGCCGCTACGGCCACCGTCAGACCCTCACGGTTCTGAAGGTCACCGGTATCAAGTAAACCTACCGAGACACTTCGATTTTCTTCCTTAAGGAGGGAGAGACTAATGGCACACAAGAAGGGTGCATCTAGCTCCAACAACGGCCGTGACTCCGAGTCCAAGCGTCTCGGTGTGAAGCGCTTCGGCGGCCAGCAGGTCAAGGCCGGCGAGATCCTGATCCGCCAGCGTGGTACCTCTTTCCACCCGGGCGTTAACGTAGGCCGCGGTGGCGACGACACTCTGTTCGCCCTGAAGGCCGGCTCCGTCCAGTTCGCCACCAAGCGCCGTCGTCGCGTGGTGAACATCGTCGAGGACGAGGCTGTCGAGGCCTAAGCTTTTAGAGTCTATTAGGCACGAGCCTTAAAACCACTAAAATCCAGTGGACGCAGCGGATGCGTTCGCTGGATTTCTTATTTTGACATGCCCTCCCGGTGCACAAACCCCCAAAAGCCACCAGGGAGGGCGGGCTTACTCCTCTACCGGGCAGATGACGGGTGTGCCGTCATCGTCGAGCACTTTGGCCCGCAGGCCGTAGACTTCCTCAAGCAGATCCGGAGTAAGTACCTCCGCTGGCTGTCCTTGCGCCTTTAGGCACCCCTGGTGCAGCACGATCAGCCGGTCGCAGTAGCGAGCAGCCAGATTCAGATCGTGAATCGCAATCAGTGCCACCGAATCGTTCCGGCGCACTTCACGGCCAATGAGTTGCAACAGTTCGACCTGGTGCCGCAGGTCCAACGCCGAGGTTGGCTCGTCGAGAAGCAGAACTTCCGGCTCGCGTACCAACATCTGGCCGACGGCAACTAACTGGCGTTGCCCGCCCGAAAGCTGATGGACGTGGCGCGAAGCCAGATGAGTGATCCCGAGCCTTCCCATCACCGCGGCGGCTCGCTTCTGTGCGGCTTTTGCTTGGCTAGTGCCGTTGACGCTGACCTGCGCCGACGAGGATTTCCGCGCAGCCACAAGGATTGACTCGAACGCCGTGAGCGACGCACTCGACAGCAGATCTTGCGGCACATAGCCGATAGCTTCGCGCCGCGCACTGCCGGTTAGTGCCTCGCCGTTGTGGGTGATGTGGCAGGTGCCTGATGACGCCCCCTGTATCCCCGCGATCGTCTTCACCAGGGTGGACTTACCAGCAGCGTTCGGCCCCAGCAGACCTGTGATGCTGCCTGGCGTGAACCCGGTAGCGGTGACTCCCTTCAGCACCGGGTGCTTGCCATAGTGGACGTGAATATCTTCCAGAGCGAGCATGCTTAAGACCTCCAGATGGTGCGTCGGCGGGCGAAGATTAGGATCAGGAAGAACGGCACGCCCACCAGGGACGTAATGATGCCTATGGGGACTGCGACACCTGGAACAATCGTGATGGAAACCGCATGGGCAGCAGCCAGCAATAGCGCACCGGCGGCCATGGAGGCCGGTGCGAAGTAACGTTGATCTTCGCCTACCAGCATCCGCGCGACGTGCGGGCCTACCAAACCAATAAAGCCGATCACGCCAGCAAAAGCCACCGCACTGGCAGCCAGCAGGGATGCAACAACCAGCGTGGTCACGCGCAGGCGTTGGACGTTGATTCCCAAAGCTGCGGCTCGGTCGTCGCCTAGCCGCAGCGCGGTGAGCTTCCAAGAATTCACAACCGTGAAGGGGATTGCTACCGCCAACGTTCCCAGGAGGATGGCGTTAGAGGTCCAGTTCGCTCGCTGCAGCGAGCCCATCGTCCAGAAGACAATCTGCTGTAAGGCCTCCGTGGTGGCACTGTATTGCATAAGGGAAAGCATCGCCTGAAAAAGAAAGACCAGAGCGATTCCCAGCAGAATCATCGATTCTGCACTGGCTCCCCGCCAAACTGCGGCGCCTGCTACAACGAACACCGCAACCAAGGCCGCAACCCACGCCACAGCAGCGAGATTGAACTGTGGGTTGCTCAGCACCGTCCAGCCCAACACGATGGAAGCGGCGCCTCCGAAGGCCGCTGCTGCGGAAATACCCAAAGTGAAGGGTTCCGCGAGGGGATTGTCCAGGATGGTCTGCATGTGGGCGCCAGACAGGGAAAGCCCTGCTCCAATGAGAACCGCCATGACCGCGGCCGGCAGACGCAAGTTCCACAACACCGTGCGGGTAGTTTCGTCCACACCGTTGGGGTTGAACAGTCCATTCCAGAGTTCGGCCCAGCTGAGGTTAATCGGGCCGACAACAGTGGCGACGGTGAAGGCCACTAGGGCGCCAAGTGTCAGGACCATAATGGCCAGGATCTTGCGCCGGGATTGACGGCGATACTGCGCTATGACGTCACCAGTGGCCGCGCGTGCATCGACTGAGTCATCTGGATCGGCGGGACCGACTGAGTAGGGAGTGCTAGTGGCAGGGGAGGGGGTTGGCGTTACAAGCTGAGACATCGAACTTCTTCTCGGTCGGGGTTAGCTCTTGGCGGAAGTGAAGAACGTTCCGGAGTACTCAAAAGGCATCCACTTCTTGTGGAAGTCAGCGAAATCGCGTTCCACATCAACATCCTGGAACAGCTCCGGGTGTAGCCACTGGGCGAATTGCTCTAGGGCGAACACGTTGAGCGGGGAGTCGTAGAACTGGTGGTAGGCAGCGTGCAGGTTTCCTTTCTTCGGAGCCTTTAGGGCGGTGAAACCTGGCGTCGAAAGAAGCCCCTTGAGGGTCTTTTCTGCAGTAGCAGGCTGAGCGCGATAACCGAGCTCGACATGGGGCAGCACCTCTGGCTCGTCCGGATCCTTGGCCCAGGAACCGCCGGTTGCGATGATTTGCTCGGGCTGTTCAGCAAGGATCTTTTCTGCAGTGAGGTCACCGGATTCGGTATCCAACAACTCATCGCCCATGTTCTTGCCGCCGGCGGCATTGACGAGGTCACCAAGGTTGGAATCCTTCACAGTGGAACAACAGTCCTTCATGCCGGCTGCCCGCCATACCAGAGTCTTTGGCTTGTTCGCGGCCGCGTTGGCACGGTCAGTGATGTCTTTTACCTTGCTGTCGTAGAAGTCATTGAATTCTTTCGCCTTATCTTCCTTGCCGAAAAGTTGGCCGTACATGGCGATTGTCTTCGTGGTGTTCTCCAGCGGCTTCTGCCGAAAATCGCTGAACACGTATTTCAGGCCGGACTGATCCATCTTCTTCAGTAGACCGGATTCCTCAGCGGCCTTTTTGTGGTCCAGGGAGAGGACGGTGATGTCCGGCTTGTGGGAAAGCAGTGCCTCCACGCTGACGTCACCCTTGGCGATGTTGCCCACCGTCGGCAGGTCGTTGTACTGCTTATGCACCGCAGAGAGCTTCGCCTCGTAGGACGGAGCTGCCTTGTGCAGATCGGAGCCGATGGCCACCACGTTTTCCGTTGGGTTTTCTTTGTTCAGCAGCGAGGTGGCAAACAGTCCGCGGCCTTCTGCGAGAAGGACTTTTTTCGGCTGCGAATCAAGGTGGACCTGGCGACCGGTCACGTCGGTGATCGTAACGGCGTTACCGGATCCGTTGGCGCCATCGGAACTTTCGGAGTTGCTGGTGCCGGCTGCGCCACAGGCTGCGAGGCCCAAGGTGGCGGTTGCTGCAACTACAGCCACGCAGGCTTTGCGTAGCGGAGAAAAACGCATAGTTATTCCTTTGTGTGAGGGGTGTGTTCAGAAGGCCAACCCCGATCTAAAGGTTAGCCTAGCCTTACAGGAGCAAGGGTAGGCTAACTATAGTTCATAGTGATTGTGGTTGAAAGGAAGGGGGTGCTCTTTCGACCGTCTATGCCTGACCAGCGCCTCGTGAAAACCCAAGGAGTGCGCACTTTAGGCTGATGTCCGAATAGCCGATAGACTCGGAACTCGAAGATTCAGTTGGGGTGAAAGGAAAGCCATGCCACAATTCGTTGATCGCGTAGTGCTGCATTTGCAGGCCGGTGACGGCGGCCACGGCTGCGCCTCGGTCCACCGCGAAAAGTTCGTTCCTCTCGGCGGCCCCGATGGCGGTAATGGCGGCCACGGTGGAGACATCATCCTGGAGGTTTCCCCGCAGGTCCACACCCTGCTGGACTTTCACTTCCACCCGCACATCAAGGCCCAGCGCGGCAACAACGGCGCTGGCGATCACCGACATGGCGCGCGCGGGGAAGACCTCGTACTCCAAGTGCCGGAGGGCACCGTGGTGCTTAACTCCAAGGGCGAGGCAGTCGCTGACCTGACAGGCAAGGGCACACGGATGATTGTCGCCGCGGGCGGACACGGTGGGTTGGGGAACGCAGCGTTGGCGTCCAAAAGCAGGAAGGCCCCGGGCTTCGCGCTACTGGGCGAACCTGGCGAGGCAAAGGACGTCATCCTCGAACTCAAGTCCATGGCAGACGTTGGCCTGGTGGGCTTCCCGTCGGCAGGTAAGAGCTCGCTGATTTCCGTGCTGTCGGCCGCGAAGCCGAAGATCGCGGACTACCCGTTTACGACCCTGGTGCCGAACCTGGGTGTGGTCAACGTCGGCCACGAGGTATTCACCGTCGCCGACGTGCCGGGCCTGATCCCCGGCGCCAGCGAAGGCAAAGGCCTGGGGTTGGACTTCCTGCGCCACATCGAACGCACCGCCGTTCTGGCCCATGTTGTGGACGCCGCCTCGCTGGAGGCAGACCGCGATCCGGTCGCGGACATCAAGGCCCTGGAGAAGGAGCTAGCCAACTACCAGGAGGAACTGGCGAGCGATTCCGGGCTGGGCGACCTCCGCGAACGCCCGCGTGTGATCATCCTGAACAAAATGGACGTACCGGACGCTGAGGATATGGCCGACCTGCAGGAGGAGGAACTCAAGGAGTTCGGCTGGCCGATCTTCCGCATCTCCACCGTGGCGCACAAGGGCTTGGACGAGCTGAAGTACGCGCTACTGGACATTGTGAAGGCCCACCGTAAGGCCAACCCGGTGGAGGAGAAGCCCGCGCAGGTGATCACCCCGAAGGGGCTGCGCAAGCGCTCCGGCGGGCGGTTCGCCGACTTCGAGGTGGAGGCCGACCCGTCCGCCGAGGATGCCTTCATCGTCCGCGGCGAAAAGGTCGAACGCTGGATCCGCCAGACCGACTTCGAAAACGACGAAGCCGTGGGCTACCTGGCCGACCGTCTGGCGAAAGCCGGCGTGGAGGAAGCGCTCTACAAGGCCGGCGCGGACGCAGGCAGCGAGGTAACGATCGGGGAAATCACCTTCGAATGGGATCCGCAGACCGCCGCCGGTGTGGACGTCATGCGCAGTGGGCGCGGCACCGACATTCGCCTGGAGCAGAACACTCGTGCTACCCCGGAGGAGCGCAAGCGTGCCTCGCAGGCCCGCCGTGGCCTGATCGACGAGAACGATTTCGGCGACGGGGAAGTCGCAGAGCGCGAGCGCTGGCAGGGGTAGCCACGTTGAACCAATCTGCACAACCCCGGGAGCGGGGCTGGCATACTAGTGTGTATGTCATCCTCCGATTCCGACATTGCAGACGAAAAAGAGTTCAGTTCAGCCCAGTCCGCGTTTAGCTACGCAGGGCCGGGGGAGATGACTCCCGAATTAGCCACGCCCGTGCCTACCTACGGGCAAAGGCCAGTCCACGAGCCGGGCCCTGTGGTGCCCGCGACGTCCATCGAGTTCCCCGAACCGGAGGCGGACGAAGACGATCCGGCGATGGGGCACGATTCCGATGTGCGTGCGGACATCGCCCACGCCCGCCGTCTAGTGGTGAAGATCGGATCTTCCTCCCTGACCGACGACGACGGCCGTGTGGATCCGAACCAGATCGACATGATCGCCGACGCACTCGAAGCCCGGATGGCGCGCGACACCGACCTCATCGTGGTTTCCTCCGGTGCTGTGGCCTGTGGCATGGGCCCACTGGAGCTCGCCCAGCGCCCCACCGACCTGGCTACCAAGCAGGCTGCCGCGTCTGTCGGCCAGGTGCTTTTGGCCCAGGAGTGGGCGCGTAGTTTCGCCCGTTACGGGCGCACTATCGGTCAGGTTCTTCTTACTGCTTCGGACGCCGCAGAGCGCGACCGCGCACGCAACGCCCAGCGAACCATCGACCGCTTGCGCCAGCTGAAGGCCGTGCCGATCGTCAACGAGAACGATACGGTTGCTACCTCTGAGATGCGCTTCGGCGACAACGACCGCTTGGCCGCTTTGGTAAGCCACCTGGCCTTCGCGGATGCCTGCGTGCTGCTGTCCGACGTGGACGGCCTGTACGACCGCAACCCGGCCGAGCCAGGTGCCCAGTTCATTGCCGAGGTCAAGAGTTCCAAGGACCTGAAGGGCGTGGCTGCAGGCGACGGTGGCCGTCTGGGCACCGGAGGCATGGCGGCGAAGGTATCGGCTGCCCGCCTGGCTTCTCGTGCGGGCGTGCCGGTGCTACTGACCTCCACGGAGAACATCGGCGCAGCCCTGGATACTGCGGAGGTTGGCACCTGCTTCTGGCCGGATCAGGACCGCCTGAGCGCATGGAAGTTCTGGGTGCTGTACGCCGCAGATTCTTATGGCCAGCTACACCTGGATGCCGGCGCGGTGCGCGCCGTGACGGAAGGGCACAAGTCTCTGCTATCGGTGGGCATCACTAAGGTCGAGGGAGATTTCTCGCAGCGCGACGTGGTGGACCTGGTGGGGCCGGACGGCAAAATCGTTGGCCGCGGCGAGGTGGCATACGATTCCGCCATGCTGCACGACCTGATTGGCCAGTCGACCTCCGACCTGCCAGAGTTTGCCCGTAGGCCCGTGGTGCACGCCGACTACATGTCCCATTACTCTAACCGGGCGCAGCTTAGGGGCTAGTTCGCTAGCATGGGTTGGTATGACAAACTCCAACGAAGCTCAAGAGAACGCTCTTTCCCCGGAACGCCAGGCAGAACGCGACGAGGTCCTAGCCAAGGCTAAAAAGGCCAAGGAGGTCAGTTCCCAGCTGCTGCTGAACACCCAGCAGAAAAACGATCTGCTGGCTGACGCGGCAGATGCGCTGGAGGCAAATGCGGCGGAGATCATCGCCGCCAACGAGAAGGACATTGCAGCAGGCAAGGAGCGCGGCTTCGCTGACTCCCTGCTGGACCGCCTTGCCCTGGACACCGAGCGTATCGCCGGCATCGCCGGCGGTCTGCGCCAGGTTATCGGCCTTTCCGACCCCGTTGGCGAAATCGTCCGCGGACACACCCGCCCCAACGGCCTGCGTATGAAGCAGGTGCGCGTGCCCCTAGGCGTGATGGGCATGGTTTACGAGGCTCGCCCCAACGTCACCGTCGACGCTTTCGGACTGGCCATTAAGTCCGGCAACGTGCCGCTGCTGCGCGGCTCCAAGTCTGCCCGCCACACCAACGAGAAGTTGGTGCAGATCCTGCAAGATGTTGCCGAAAACCACAACCTGCCGCGTGAGCTGGTGCAGCTGCTGCCGTGCGATACCCACGACTCGGTGCAGGACCTGATTACCGCCCGTGGCCTAGTAGACCTGGTTATCCCGCGCGGTGGCGCGGGACTGATCAACGCCGTGGTGCTGGGAGCCACCGTGCCCACCATCGAGACCGGGACGGGCAACTGCCACTTCTACATCGACTCCTCTGCGGACATCGAAGAAGCCACCAAGCTGGTAATCAACGGCAAGACCCGCCGCTGCTCCGTCTGCAATGCCACCGAGGTTGTACTGCTGGATTCCGCTCTGCCGGACCCGGACAAGATTTACGTCCTGGAGGAGCTGCAGAAGGCCGGCGTGACCCTGCACGGTGAGAAGAAGCAGCTGGATCCGCTGATCAACGACGTAGTCCAGGCGGAGGAAACCGACTGGACCGACGAATACCTGAGCTTTGACATTGCAGTGGCCATCGTCGACGGCGTGGAGGAAGCCGTGACCCACATCAACCGTTACGGCACCAGCCACACCGAGGGTATTGCCGCCCGCGACTACAAGACCACCAGCTACTTCGAGCAGTACGTCGACGCAGCCGCTGTCTCCATCAACACCTCCACCGCCTGGACGGACGGAGAGATGTTCGGCTTCGGCGCGGAGATTGGCATCTCCACCCAGAAGCTGCACGCCCGCGGCCCGATGGGATTGCCGGAGCTGACGAGCACCAAGTGGGTTATCAACGGCGAAGGCCAGGTTCGCCCCTAAGTGCGGCGCTGGCGCTCACTTTGCCGATTGAGGAGTGGGCGTCATAAACATAGAGCAGCTACACCACGAGCGTAAGGCTCGCGCCGAGCGCCAGGACCAGACACATCGGTATTTCCCACATGCCGACGTTCTTAGGCGTCCACTCGCGTGGGTTTGCCTTGGCGATCGGTGGGATCAGCTTGGCGCGCAAGGCAGCGGCGGCCATCACCAGGATCATCAGTGGGCCGCTGGCGGTGTAACCACCGTCGATCACGGCCGCGATGGAGGTGATGAGCGTGATCAACAAGGCGATGCGGTGGTAGCGCAGCGAAACCCGCTCGAAGGGTGCATTATCCCGCTCGCGGATGATGGTCTTCACATAGAAAATCGTGCCCGTGAAGTACAAGCCGATGACCAGCGTGGTCACCCAAATGGCAACAGGGGCCTCGCTGAAGAACCACGGCAGGATGGAAAAACCACTGGCCGAAACCGCGACGATGTACATGAGGGCGCTGGCCACTGTGGTGGAGATACCGGAGATGAGGCTGCGGGGGCGCCTCCTGAAGACCTCCATCAGGGCCACCGCGATCAGTGGCACAAACGGCACGCACCACCACAGCAATCGCGGCTGCAGATACAACACAATCGCGGAGAATATGGCGGTGAGAGCACCGTACGTCAAAGTAGGCCAGAGATACGCACGGCGGCGGGCAGGGGCACGGGTCTTGAACCACAGGCCGAAAGCGAAGAAGGTGAAGTAGCCAAAGATCCAGGCCAGCGGCATGAAAGTCAGCGCCAACCACTGCACCGGATTGCCGTAGGACGGAGCGATAACAGCGGCGGTGATCAGCCCCGTGGCGATCGGCAGGAAGAGCATCGCCCATGCGCCGTGCTGGTTTGGGACCCAAGCGTTCGTACTCATCGCTAGATCGGACACTCCCTATTGTTTCACCTATAATTTGGGCGATCCTACGCCCGCACCTACCCAGACTAGAATCTTCCGGCAGGAAACATAAAGCCCCAGGCGGCCGGAAGCGCGGCCCGGAAGAAGAGAAGGCAGAAACAACAGTGCAGAAGACCACCACACAGCCCACCCGGGTCGGCATCATGGGCGGCACCTTCGACCCCATCCACAACGGGCACCTGGTGGCCGGCAGTGAGGTCGCGGACCTGTTTGACCTGGATGTGGTGATCTACG
>NZ_CALLDG010000198.1 GCF_937999985.1 uncultured Corynebacterium sp. | reverse complement strand
CCGCCGTGACCGTCGCCCTGATGTGGTTGACAGGTCGCTATTCGCTGCGCCGCGACCAGGCTGTCGAGGCGCTGGCCGCCCGCGCCGAGCTCGCCACCGTTAGCGAGCGCAACCGCATCGCCCGCGAACTGCACGACATCGTCGCGCATTCCCTCACTGTCGTCATCGCACAGGCCGATGGCGGGCGCTACGCGGGCCGCAAGGATCCCGACAAGGCCATCGAGGCCCTCGACACTATCGCCGCGCGCGGCCGCTCGGCTCTGACCCAGATGCGGGAGCTGCTCTCTGTTCTTCACGATGACGCCCCCTCGCCGCGTTCTACCACCGTCACCCCTGGGGTGGCTGGCGTGCCCGACCTGGTGGCGGATGCGAAGCGCAACGGGGTGGAGGTGCAGCTGCACGTCACGGGTGAGCCGCGCCAGTTGGACGAGGTCCGCGACCTCAGCGTGTACCGCATCGTGCAGGAATCCCTGACTAACGTGCTGAAGCACGCGGGTTCTGTGCCCGCGCAGGTGCGGCTGGAGTGGGAGCCCGCCCGGGTGACAATTAGCGTGGATAACGCGCCGGGCGATGAGCAGATAGAGGGCTCTGGCCGCGGCCTGACCGGCATCCGCCAGCGCGTGGCGATCCACGGCGGCGAGGCCAAGTGGGGTGCTTCCGCGGTGTACCCCGGCGGGTGGAACGTGACCGCGACGGTGCCTTTTGCGAAGGAGGATTAAGTGATTAGCGTAGGTTTGGCCGACGATCAGCAGCTGGTGCGTGCCGGCTTTGGATTGGTGTTGGATTCGCAGGATGACATCACCGTCCGGTGGCAGGCTGCCGATGGCCAAGAGGCCTGCGAGCTGGCCGAATCGCAGCCCGTGGACATCATCCTCATGGACGTGCAGATGCCGAACATGGATGGCATCGAGGCGACCCGCCGGGTGGTTTCCGGTGATTCCGGGGCGCGCGTGATCGTGCTGACTACCTTCGATAACGACAACTACGTCCTCGGTGCAGTGGAGGCCGGGGCCAGCGGCTTTCTGCTCAAGGACACCGACCCCGAGGACCTCATCTCCGCCGTCCGCACCGTCGGTGATTCGGCGGCCGTGATCAGCCCGAAGGCCACCGCGCGCCTGCTGCGCAGCATCCGCATGGAGCAAACCCCGCAGCGCCGCGAGCCCGTGGAGCTGGATCTTCCCGATCCGCTGACCCCGCGCGAGCTGGAGATTCTGAAGCTCATCGCGCTGGGCTTCAGCAACCAGGAGATCGCCGACAAGCTCTACATTTCGCTGCCCACCGTGAAGACGCACGTCGGCCGGGTGCTCACGAAGACCCAGTCGCGCGATCGGGTGCATGCGGTGCTGTTTGCCTTCAAGTATCGCCTCGTCAGTTCCGAGGATTTACTCGAACAGACTTTCTAAAACCTCTACCTTAGCTTTACGGGTGTTTTCGCTGTTAGGGCTGGTGGCGTCAATAAAAAGGAAAAAAGTTTCGCCGGGGGTATTGACTTGGTTTGATGGTGTGTTCTATTCTTTAGTTAGGAAGTTTGGCGGGGGCACCACAACCTCGCCGCTGGATTAGGGGAACTCCATGACTACCTCACCACCATCGTTTCGAATAGCCAGTTCGCAGGATCCGCTGACCGTGGCGGCGCGGCAGCTCAATCAGCAACAATTCCAACTGATAATGGCATGCGTCCCGGACGGGGAGGATCTGGTGCCCGATTTCTGCACCCGCCTCGCCGTACGTCTGGGAGTTTCGGCCGGGGTCGCGGAGGCCTGGGCCGAGGCCGCTTTCGTATTGCGCGACTTTCCGCGGCTTGTCGAGCTGTTTCACCAGGGGTGTTACACGGCCCGCCACGTGCTGCGGGTGGCGCAGGATCTGCTGCCGGTGTCGCCCGACGACCGGGAGAGGGTTGAGGGCAAGGTTCTTGAGGTATTGACGCCCTCACGTCCCGACCAGCACGTGTTTTCACCGAGGACTATCCACAACCGCATCTCGAAGATTTTGCGGGAGGTCGATCGGAACGTCGTACCTAAGGATGAGGCCGCCGCGGCCGAGCCAAGCTTCAATGTGGATTGCCGCGACCCTGAGTACACCACCTTCACGCTGCGGGTTCCGCGGATGGAGGGTATCGAGGTCGACAAGATTGTGCGCGCCACCGCCAAGAAGTACGAGTGCTCGCAGCCGGAGGCGATGCTGCGGCTGATCACGGATAAGGCCGAGGTTTCGGTGACTCTGAACCTGTACCACGACCCGGCGAACGACGGTGCGGTGCTGGGAGAGGACCACTGGCTGAACCGCTCCGCCTCCAAGACCTGGTTGCAGCGGGTGACTCACCTGTCCGCGCCGGGCTACGCGGAATGCGAGGGTTACGTGCCGACGGAGAGCATCAAAGCAGCCGTCGCCGGGCGCGACCTGCACTGTCGCTTCCCGGGCTGCGAGGTTCCCGCCTACAAGTGCCAGTACGACCACGTGCGGCGCTACGGCAGCGGACCGACGTCCACGGCGAACTTGCACCTACTCTGCTCGAAGCACCACAACCTCAAGACCGCCGGCAGCTGGGATGTCGCCCTGCACCCCGACGGGCACGAGGTATGGACCTCCCACGGCGACGGGCACAGCGTGATCACCGAGGCCGAGGGGCCGCTGGGGCGCGAGACCTTCGCCCAGCGCAACGTCCGCAAAACCAAGGCGCTGGCCGAGTACCACCAGGCGATCGAAGAACAGGAGGGCGGGCCGTCATACTGAGGTAGGACACGCAAGATCAACCCCTCGTCCGATGTGGGAACACCACCCCGGGCGGCAGCATGGGAACCATGATCATCGTGGAAAACCTCACAAAGAGGTACGGCAAGAAAACAGTAGTCAACGACCTTTCATTCACCGTCCCGGACGGGCAGGTGACCGGCTTCCTCGGGCCCAACGGCGCGGGCAAGTCCACCACCATGCGCTGCATGCTCGGCCTCGACAAGCCGAGCGCCGGCAAGGTGACCTTCAGCGGCAAGGGGTACGCCGGCGATTTCGCAGGCCTGGATAACAAGTCCAGCATCGCCGGCGCGGTCCTGGACGCCGCCTGGTTCACCCCTGCCCGCAGCGGCCGCAACCATCTGCGTGTCATCGCGAAGGGTGCGGGCATCTCCGACAAGCGCGTGGACGAATGCCTCGACATGGTGGGCCTCACCAGCGCGGGCAAGAAGAAAGTCGGCGGCTACTCCCTCGGCATGAAGCAGCGCCTCGGCCTGGCCGCCGCCCTCCTTGGCAACCCGCAGCACCTGATCCTCGACGAGCCGGTCAACGGCCTCGACCCGGAGGGTGTGTCCTGGATGCGTCGCACCATCCGCCATCTTGCCGACGACGGCCGCGGCCTGCTGGTTAGCTCCCACCTGCTCAGCGAGATGCAGCAAACTGCCGACCGCCTGGTGCTGATCGGCCAGGGCAAGCTCATCGGCGAGCAAACCCTAGACGAGTTCCTCGCCGGCGGCGCCCACGTGGAGGTCGAGTGCAAGGAAGCGGTCCTGCTAGCAGACAGCCTGCGCAGCCGCGGCTTCCAGGTCGATCTGGACCGGGAGCGGACGCTGCGTGTGGGCGTCAACAACATTCCAGAACACGAGGTGCGCGCGGCGATCGCGGCAACGGCCCTGGAGGAAAAGTTCGCTGTGACCAAGCTCGCGACCACCGCCGACAACCTGGAACAGCGCTTCCTCGCCGCGACGGCGGGGCAGCAGGAATACCGCAGCAACTAGACCCGCACCGACCCCGCACAGAAAAGAGACAAACCATGCTCAAAGCAATCTCCTCCGAAGTTACGAAGCTGCTAAGCCTCCGCAGCACCTGGATCTACGTGATCCTTTTCACGGGTTCGATCTACGGCCCGACGACGCTCTACATGCTTTTCAATGACTCCCCGCGCTTGGACGGCGGCTGGCCCGACCTCCTATTCGGCGGAATGATCTTCCTGATGATCGCCATCATCTTCGGCGCCTCGACGACCGGCGGCGACATCAGTAACCACATGACGGCCCACGCTTTCCTCACCCAGAAACACCGGAGTTCCTGGCTGCTAGCCCGCGCGCTGGTGGCGGCGGTGTTCGTGGAACTGAACTACATCCTCGGCGTGGCGCTCAGCTGGGCGGTGTTCAATGTATTCCCGGCCGGGCACTTCACCGGCGAAGATCAGCTGCTGCTGTGGGGATACGCGGTGGGCGCCCCGGCTTTCGCCGTGATGGCCGTCGGCATCGCCGCACTGCTGCGTAATCGAGTGGGTGCCATCGCACTGCCGCTGGTGTGGATGCTGGTGGTCGAGGGCCTGCTGTACGCCGCGGGTGAAAAGATCTCCTTCCTGAAGACTCTGTACAACCTCTCCCCGGGCAGCCGCGTCCAAGACATGCAAACCTGGATCTACGCCCAGGACCACACCGACATGGTCAGCCCCGGCTTCGGTTTCGCGGTGATGATCGCCTGGATGGTTGCCCTGCTGGTGCTGGGGCTGTACAGCAACAAGGTCCGAGACGTGAAATAGGTTTTAGTTACACTGGCGCCATGATCGCAGTAAAAGAATTAACCAAAAAGTATGGGTCCACGGAGGTTCTCCATGGGCTCACTTTTTCTGTCCCAGACGGGCAGGTCACGGGCTTTTTGGGTCCGAACGGCTCCGGCAAATCCTCAACAATGCGCTGCATCCTGGGGTTGGACACGATAGGCAAGGGGGAGGTCACCTTCGACGGCCAGCCCCTAAGTGCCTACCGCGCCCAGCGCCCGCACATTGCCGGCGCGCTGCTGGAACCCACCTGGTACATGCCCGGCCACTCCGCCCGGGCGCACATCCGCTCCATCGCGCAGGCGGCCGGGATCTCGCAGTCCCGCGCCGACGAGTGCCTGGAGCTGGTGGGCCTGGCCGGGGTGCAGAAGCGCAAGATCAAGAAGTTCTCCCTCGGCATGAAGCAGCGCCTGGGCCTCGCCGTGGCCCTGTTGGGCGACCCGAAGCACCTGATCCTCGACGAACCGGTCAACGGCCTCGACCCGGAGGGCGTGCACTGGATGCGCGAGCTCATCCGCCGCAGCGCCTCCGAAGGCCGCGCCGTGCTGGTCAGCTCCCATCTCCTGCACGAGATGGAACTCACCGCCGACCGCCTGGTCGTCATCGGCAAGGGCTCCCTCATCGGCGAATACACGATGGACGAGTTCCTCCGCACGGGCGCCCAGCCCACCATCCGGATGCGTGTAGCCGATCCCGATTCTTTTGTGGACGCCACCTCACGCTTGGACGGCATCAACCTCACGCGGCGCCCCGACGGCTCCCTGGAGTTCGCCTCCGAGGCCCCCGACTTGGATCGACGCCTCGGGGAACTAGCGCGCGATACCGGCGCGGTGGTGCTGGAAATGACCCCGCAGCGCGCGGGGCTGGAACAGAAGTTCCTGGACGCGACCGGCCAGGCAGTGGAGTACAGGACTCAGGACAGGAGGGGTCAGTAATGCTAGGAATCATCCGCAGTGAGTGGACGCGCTCGCGCGTCATGTGGGGCACCTGGATCATGCTGGGCTTCGTCCTGCTGTTCTACATCGGTGCCAACGCGCTGACTCTGAGCTACTACAGGTCTGAATATGGGATGAACGAGCCGGAGGTGGGTCTGATGGAGCTGGGCGTGGGCCTTATGCCGGCGTACCTGATGATTCTGTCGCTTTCGGCCGTGCGGGTCAGCGGTACACGCGGGCACAACCTGCACGCGCAGTCTTTCCTGGTGATCCCCGCCCGTTGGCAGCAGCTGTTCGCGCAGATGTTCGTCAACGCAGCCCTGGCGATGGTGACCATGGCCGTGGCAGTGGGAGTCTCGGTCGCGATGATGGCGACCCTGCCGCAGAAGATCAACACCGACCAGCTGCCGCTGCTGGGCTACACGATCCTGTTTGCCGGGCTGATCAGCCTGATGGCCTCCGCGATCGGCGTGTTGATTCCCTCTTCGGCCGGCGCGGTGGCGCTGCCGCTAGTGTGGGCGACCGCGGTGGAGCTGATCTCTCAGCAGCTCAGCCAATGGATCGCCGATAACATCGCGCCCTATTTGCCGTTCAACAACATTTGGATGATCCTGGGCGGCAGCGTCTCCATCGGCGGGCACGAAACCCCTGTCAGCGTGGCCATCGTCTGCGCATGGACGGTGGTGCTGGTGGCCTGGGCCTTCCTCGTCCACCAGCGCAAGGACGTTAAATAGTCGCGTTCTCCGCCGCTGCGATCTCGGCCGTGGGCTCGGTGGCCATTACCACCGACCCACCGTCGCGCAGCGGCTTTAGTGTATCCAGCATCGACTGGGTATCGGTCCACGCGGGCACCAGCACCCGCGGACCTTCTGGGGCGGGGGCGGCCGCCGGGCCGGGATAGTCATCCGGCTGCACGCGCAGCTCGGGGGAGAAGTCGTTCACACCGAAGGGCAGCTCCCCGCCGGATTCCTCCACTCCACGGCCGAAAGGGTCGTCGGAGAGCACGAAAACCTCACCCGAGTGGGCTTCCGCCAGAGCTAGGTCGTCGGTAAAAAGCACGTCGCAAGAGTCGGCGTCCACAATAGAAACACCAGTGCGACAGCAACCCAGAACAATCATGAGCGGCTGCCAACCCGGGGCGCAGGCGATCCCGACCGAGGCCGGGGCGAGCGAATCCAGCAGGTGGGCGGCCTTCGACTGCCAGTTGTGCAGGGTCTGGGCGGATAGCTCCATGCGGCCAGCCGGGGTGTAGGTGGTCAGGCGCGGGCTGGCCGGATCCTGGGCAACGAGCGGGGCGATAATATCCATTAGTTCACACACATCGGACCGTCGCCACCGGCGTCGATCGGATCCTTTCGGTCGGTGCCCTGGCCGGTACCCGGCGTGCCGACGGTGGCGGGCTTGTCAGAGCCGGTGCTGTCAGTGCCGGTCTGGGATGCGGAGGCGTCCTCGTCCGGGATGCCGTCGCCGTCGAGGTCCTTGATGCCCTCGGTGAGCGTGCCGACGTTCGGGTCGTCCGGCTTGGTCAGCGGGGCGGACTGCTCCAGAATGCCCGGGCCGGCGTAGGTGCCGGACAGGGTGACGGAGAGCTCGTGCTCGTCCAGGGAGGAATCCTCCACCACGTTCAGCCCGCCCAGCTGCTTCGCCAGGGCACGGGCCGCCGGGTCGTCGGGGTTCTTGGCGTTCACCTGGGACTCGGAAATGCCGGTCTCGGCGTGGTTGCCGACCTTGCCCGGCTTGTAACCGTAGTCCTTAGCCAGATCCGACACGCGAGCGGCAAGACCGGGCGCCTCGGAGGCGTTAAAGACGTTGACCTTGTAGTCCTTGGCCTTGTAGTCGGTGATGTCGGCGGGCTTGTCGGAGGAAGTGCTTTCCTCGCCCGCCTTGTCGCCCAGCAGATCCTCGAAGAACTCGTGGACCTGGTCGTTATCCACCGTCACGACGGACTCGCCGTAGTCGCCCGTGCCGTCGATGCTGGTCACGGGGATGGTCTGGAAGCTCACGTTGCCGCCGGCCATGTTCTGCATCTGCGTGGCCAGGCCCATCACGTCCCAGCCGCTGTCCAGCACCACGGATCGCTGCACCGCGTCGTTGAGCTTGGACATGCTGCCCGGGTCGGTCAGGGTCTTGGAGGAGAGCACCTTGTTGGCCAGGCTGGCCATGTAGGCCTGCTGGCGGGTGATGCGGTCCAGGTCGCCGCGCGGCAGCTCGTGGCGCTGGCGGACGAAGCTTAGCGCGTTCTGGCCGTTGAGGGTCTGGCGGCCCTTCTTAAACTTCGCGCCGGACAGGGGCTCGTCGACCTTGTTCTTCAGGCACACGTCCACGCCACCAACGGCGTCGGTGAGCAGCACGAAGCCCAGCAGGCCAACCTCGGCGTAGTGGTCGACGTTGATGCCGGTGAGGTCCGCCACGGAGCTGATGAGCGCTTGGCGGCCCGCCTCGGTGGACTTGTGGTCGATGTCGGACTCGCTGTAGTCGCTGTTCTTCGCCAGCTCCTGCGACTTCTCGAACTTGGCGGTGCCGTACACGCCGTTGAGCTTCATGTTGCCGTTGTCAGGGGTACTGACGTACGTGTCGCGGGGCAGCGACACCGCGGTCGCCGAGGAGCCATCGTTCGGGATACGGATGAGGATCATCGTGTCCGTGTTCGTGGCTTCTTCCTCGCCCGCACGAAGCATGTCGATTTCCTTCTGGGACAGCGGGTTGCCCTTCGCATCTGTACGGGAATCCACGCCCACCAGCAGAATGTCGGTCGCCCCGTCCGGCTGGTTGCCGAGGTTCAGGTTGTCCGCCTGGGCCAGCCCACCGTTCAAATTGCCGACCGCCATGTAGCCGATACCCATCACGACCAGCGCGAGTGCCGAGACCGCAGCCAGCACCCCGCGCGACCAGCCAGGGCCGATCTGCTTGGCTTCTACACCACCGGGGGCTGCCTGGATACGCCGTGAATGGCGGCTTCTCTGATGCCCTGTCTGCTCTGTCATTGTTCACACTTTAGCGGCAAAGATGCCGCTGGTGTAGTACTGATTTTATGAGTGTTTTGGTTTTCGGAGCCTCCGGTCAGGTAGGCCGGGCCCTGCTGCGCCTCCGCCCCGACTTTGTGCCGGTAGGGCGCGCGCACGCGGACCTCGCCGTTGCGGGATCTGTGGACTCTTTCTTATTGACGCCGCCGTCTGCCGTGGACGCCATCGTCAATCTCGCTGCATTCACAGCCGTGGACGATGCCGAGAAGCCTGAAAACGCGAGCGTGGTGCACCAGGTAAACGCGGTAGCCCCGGGGAGGATGGCCTCCTGGGCCGAGGTGCATGGGGTGCAGATGTGGCACGTCTCCACCGACTACGTGTTCTCCGGAGACCTGCCGGTGGGCTGCGAAAATCCGGTTGACGGCCAGCCCGGCCCGCTGAACGCCTACGGGCGCAGCAAGTTGGAGGGGGAGCGGCGGGTGCTGAACCTCGGCGGCCACGTGGTCCGCACGGGCTGGGTCTACGACGCGACTGGGCGCAACTTCGCCACCACCATGGCGCGCCTGGCGCGGACGGGCGTGAACCCCGCGGTAGTGGACGACCAATACGGCCGACCTACCCATGCTGACGTTCTAGCAGCGGAGCTGGCGGCGATGGTGGACGGGCGACAGTCTCCGGCGATCAGCCACGTGACCGGTTCCGGACCGCTGACCACATGGTGCGGCTTCGCCCGCGAGATCTTCGCCACACTGGGATGCGATCCGGCACGAGTAAAGGCCATTCCGAGCAGTGAGTATCCCACTCCCGCGCGCCGGCCCCGCAACAGTGCCCTGCAGATTCCGGCGACCGGCCTGCCCGCGTGGCGGGATAGTTTGCGGGCTGCCCTGGGGTAACCTCAACGGCCATGACAGAGGCACCCATCGCGATTATCACCGTGACCTATTCACCGGGGGAGTACCTAAACAAGTTCCTGGACTCGGTGCCAACCAACGCGCGGGTCGTCATGGTGGACAACGGTTCCACGGACGGAGCTCCCGAGGCGGCCGCGGAGGCCGGGCGCGCGGAGCTGCTCTACAGCGGGGGCAACGTCGGCTACGGGGCCGGTATGAACCTCGGTGCCCGCCACCTGCGCGCGGCCCGTGAAGCCGGAGAGATCAACTCGGACTACCTGGTGATCTCCAACCCGGATGTCGTGTTTAGCGAAGACGCGATCGAGAAACTATTGGAGGCGGCGCGGCGTCACCCTCGAGCAGGAGCGCTGGGCCCCCGCATCGTAGAGGCGGACGGCAGCGCCTACCCATCCGCCCGCGCGGTGCCGCAACTCGGCTCCGGCATCGGGCATGCGCTGTTGGGCAAGATCTGGCCGACCAATCCCTGGACCAAGCGCTACCTGGACGACGAAGACATGGACAGCGAGCGAACCGCAGGCTGGCTTAGTGGCTCCTGCCTGCTGCTGCGCTGGGATGCCTTCGAGGCCCTGGGCGGGTTCGACGAGCGGTACTTCATGTACATGGAAGACGTGGACCTGGGCGACCGGCTGGGGCGCGCGGGTTGGCTGAATGTTTTCGTTCCGAGCGCGGAGATCCGGCACGCAAAGGGGCACGTGGCGGGCAAGCACCCGGACGTCGTGCTGAAGGCCCACCATGACAGCGCCTACCGCTTCCAGGCGGATCGGCTGCCGGGGTGGCGCTACCTTCCGGTGCGCATGGTGCTGAAGGCCGGGCTGAAGATCCGCGAGAAGATTGCAATTGCGGCAGCGCACGGCGTGGGTTGAACGCCGAAGCAAGAACAGTGACTAGTGTGTGAAAACCAATAGCAAAAAGCAGTAAGGAACAGAAAGGCCAAAGAAGTGGTAGATCTCGCAGCCACGACCGACGCAGTGATCCTGGTCGGAGGCAAGGGCACCCGACTGCGCCCCCTGACTAACTCCATCCCGCCGCCGATGCTGCCGGTGGCCGGTGCACCAGTCCTGGAGCACCTGCTGGCCCGCATCAAGGCCGCCGGGATGACGCACGTGGTGCTCGGCACCTCGTTCAAGGCCGAGGTCTTCGAAGAGCACTTCGGTGACGGCAGCCACCTGGGCCTGGAGATCGAGTACGTGGTGGAGGAGGAGCCGCTGGGCACCGGCGGCGGCATCCGCAACGTGCTGGACCACCTGCGATACGACCGCGCGATGGTTTTCAACGGTGACGTGCTGGGCGGGACGGATCTGAATGCCGTGCTGAAGACCCACGTGGAGCAGGAGGCCGACGTGACGCTGCACCTGCTGCGCGTCTCCGACCCCCGCGCCTTCGGCTGCGTGCCCACGGACGCCGACGGCCGCGTGAGCGCGTTCCTGGAGAAGACGGAGGATCCGCCGACGGACCAGATCAACGCCGGCAGCTACGTGTTCAACCGCTCTGTGATCGAGAAGATCCCCGCCGGCCGCCCGGTGAGCGTGGAGCGCGAGATCTTCCCGGCCCTACTGGAATCCGGCGCCCGCGTGTTCGGCCACGTTGACCAGTCCTATTGGCGCGACATGGGCACGCCAGCGGACTTCGTGCGCGGGTCCTCGGACCTGGTGCGCGGCATCGCCCCCTCGCCGTTGCTCGATGGGCGCCACGGGGAGAGCCTGGTGGACGAGTCCAGCGCCATCGCCGGCGGGGCACTGCTTCTGGGCGGCACCGTGATCGGCCGCGGCGTGGAGATCGGCGGCGGGGCGCGCGTGGAGGAATCTGTGGTCTTCGATGGCGTGCAGATCGAGGCGGGCGCGACTGTGGAGCGCTGCGTGATTGCCGCGGGCGTGCGCATCGGTGCGCGGGCTCACCTGGTGGACTGCGTGATCGGTGAGGGGGCCGTTATCGGTGCCCGCTGCGAACTGCGCGATGGCCTGCGCGTGTGGCCGGGAGTGAGTTTGCCGGACGGTGGCGTGCGCTTTTCCTCCGATATCTAGCTATTTTCGTCACTCGAGGAAAAAATTTAGACAAATTTCACTACATCTAGTGTGTCCTGAACTAAAGGTTCAGGAAAATGTCTATATGTTGTGGTTTTAGCTAGCGCTCCGTGCATACGTTGTGGTTACGTTAGGGCCCATTTTCTCAGGAGGCTGTGGTTGTAGGGGCGCTAGTGACCGATGTGGCTGAAGTGGCTTGAGGGAATTTCCCAAA
>NZ_CALLDG010000197.1 GCF_937999985.1 uncultured Corynebacterium sp. | reverse complement strand
CGTACTTCCCGCTGGCCCACATGGTGTGGGGCGGCGGCCTGCTCGGCGACGGTGAGAACTCTATCGCCGCCTGGATGTTCGGCTCCACCGACGGGGAAGCCAACATTGCGCCCATCGACTTTGCAGGTGGCACCGTGGTGCACATCTCCGCCGGTACGGCGGCGCTGGTTCTGGCTCTGATCGTTGGCAAGCGCGCTGGCTTCCCCTCCAAGGTGGGCCGTCCGCACAACCTGCCGATGGTGATGCTCGGTGCCGCACTGCTGTGGTTCGGTTGGTACGGCTTCAACGGCGGCTCCGCCTTTGCCGCCGACGGAATGGCTGGTCTGGCTTGGATCAACACTACGGTCGCTACCGCGGCCGCGATGCTCGGCTGGATGCTCTGTGAAACTATTCGCGACCGCGCCGCTACCTCTCTGGGTGCCGCGTCTGGCGCCGTGGCAGGTCTGGTTACGATCACCCCGGCGGCTGGGACGTTGACGCCCCTAACTTCCATCGTCATTGGATTCATAGGTGGCGTCATCGCTTGCATGGCAATCGGCCTCAAGTACCGTTTTGGCTACGACGACTCCCTCGACGTCGTGGGTGTGCACCTGGCCGCAGGGCTGTGGGGCACGGTGGGCCTGGCGCTGCTGTCGAAGGACAACGGTGTGTTCACCGGCGGCGGGGTAGATGGCCTCAAGCTGCTACTGGTGCAGATCGTGATCGCAGTGGTGGCGATGATCCTCTCCGGCGTGGTTACCTACCTGATCGCCCTGGTGATCAAGGTCACGATCGGCTGGAGGGTCGACGATGAGGGTGAGGATACGGGCATCGACCTGGTGGAGCACCGCGAGTCCGCCTACGATCTTAAGGTCACGTCGAGCTCACATATCCGCAGCATGTACAGCGCCGAGAACCCCCACAACAGCGCCCACAGCAAGCCCGAGAACAGCGCACAGAATAAGGGAGAAGAATCGTGAAACTCATTACCGCAGTAATCAAGCCCTTCACACTGTCCGACATTCGCCAGGCCCTCGAGGCCATCGAGATCCACGGCTTGACCGTCAGCGAGACTCAAGGCTTCGGCCGCCAGCGCGGCCACAGTGAGGTGTACCGCGGCGCCGAGTTCGCGGCGGACTTCGTGCCAAAGGTAAAGCTAGAGATCGTGGCGGCAGATGCCTCTGTGGATAGCATCGTCGACGCGATTGTCGGCGCCGCCTGTACAGGAAAGATTGGCGACGGCAAGATCTGGATCACCCCGGTGGACGAGGTGATCCGCGTGCGCACCGGAGAGCGCGGAGAGGATGCGCTGTAAAACGGCGGTCTAAAACGCGCTAAAACACCGGTGAAATGTGACTGTCGTGTAGGCCACTGGCTAAGCTAGGGGAGTTATAAGCCAACCTCCGATACCTACAAGGGAGCACTAAGTAGTGTTTGAGTCTTTGTCAGACCGCCTGCAATCTGCCATGAAGGGCCTTCGTGGCAAGGGCAAGCTGTCCGAGGCTGATATTAATGCCACCGCGCGCGAGATCCGCCTTGCGCTGTTGGAGGCAGACGTATCCCTCCCGGTGGTGCGTGCCTTTATTAAGCGCATCAAGGAGCGCGCCGCCGGGGCAGAGGTATCTGAGGCGCTGAACCCGGCCCAGCAGGTTATCAAGATCGTCAACGAGGAGCTCAAGGAGATCCTCGGCGGCGAGACCCGCAGGCTGAACCTGGCTAAGCACCCGCCGACAGTCATCATGCTGGCCGGTCTGCAGGGTGCCGGTAAGACCACCCTGGCCGGCAAGCTGGCCCTGCACCTGGCCAAGCAGGGCCACACTCCCATGCTGGTGGCCTGTGACCTGCAGCGCCCGGGTGCGGTGCAGCAGCTGCAGATCGTCGGCGAGCGCGCCGGCGTAAAGACTTTCGCTCCGGATCCGGGCACCAGCCTGGATTCCCACGACCACGAGATGGGCACCAGCCACGGTGACCCGGTCGACGTCGCGCAGCGCGGTATCGAGGAGGCTTACCGCAGCCAGCACGACATCGTCATTATCGATACCGCGGGTCGCTTGGGCATTGACGAGGAACTCATGCGCCAGGCGCGCAACATCCGCGATGCGGTGGAGCCCGACGAGGTGCTTTTTGTTATTGACGCCATGATCGGCCAGGATGCCGTTACTACGGCCGAGGCGTTCCGCGATGGCGTGGACTTCACGGGTGTCGTCCTGACCAAGCTGGATGGCGACGCCCGCGGTGGTGCCGCGCTGTCGATCCGCGAGGTCACCGGCAAGCCGATCCTGTTCGCCTCCACCGGCGAGAAGCAGGAAGACTTCGACATCTTCCACCCGGATCGCATGGCCAACCGCATCCTCGGCATGGGTGACGTGCTCACCCTGATCGAGCAGGCCGAGCAGGTTCTGGACGCCGAAAAGGCCGAAGACTCCGCCATGCGCATGGCCTCCGGCGACCTAACGCTGGAGGACTTCCTCGAGCAGATGCTGATGATCCGCAAGATGGGGCCTTTGGGCAACATCCTGAAGATGATGCCCGGTGGCTCCCAGATGTCGAAGATGGCCGACATGGTGGATGAAAAGGAATTGGACCGCATCCAGGCCATCATCCGCGGCATGACGCCGGCCGAGCGCCAGGACCCGAAGATCCTGAACGCCTCCCGTCGCAAGCGCATCGCAAATGGTTCTGGCGTGAGCGTTTCTGACGTGAATAAGCTGGTCGACCGATTCTTCGAGGCCAAGAAGATGATGGGCAAGATGGCCGGCCAGTTCGGCATGGGCGGCCGATCTGCAACGAAGAAGCAGAAGGTGCACCGCAAGGGCAAGAAGGGCAAAAACGCCAAGAAGCGCAAGAACATGCGTAAGGGCATGGGCGGCGGCCAGGGGATGCCTGGCATGCCGGGGATGCCGGGTATGGGCGGCGGAATGCCCAGCATGAAGGACCTGGAGAAGATGCAGGAGCAGCTTCCCCCGGGCTTCGAGGGCATTGACCTGTCGAAGATGAACTTCCCGAAGAAGTAGAGGGCACCTCCAGCAGGGGATTTGGTTCCCGTGGGTGCCGGCTACTACACTTATGCAGGTTGTCTGTGTAACACCGTCCCCGACCACGGTCGGCCGGTGGTCACGCGCAGCAAAAATACGAAGGGTTGAACCGGCTCTGGCCGGAAAAATTTTTTAGCGGGTTATCCGCAGAGATTTTTCGCAGAGTGTCTGAACTGCCCAGTGACCAACTAGAAGAAAAGGAGCCATCACATGGCCGTCAAGATTAAGCTGCAGCGCCTGGGTAAGATCCGTACCCCGGAGTACCGCGTCGTCGTTCAGGATGCTCGAACCAAGCGTTCCGGAAAGATCATCGAGAACCTGGGCATCTACCAGCCGACCCAGGAGCCGTCCCTGATCCAGATCGACTCTGAGCGCGCACAGTACTGGCTGGGCGTCGGTGCACAGCCGACCGAGCCGGTTCTGGCTCTGCTGAAGATCACCGGCGACTGGCAGAAGCACAAGGGCATCGAGGGCGCCGAGGGCACCCTGAAGGTGGCCGAGGAGAAGAAGTCCAAGCTGGACCTGTTCAACGAGGCTCTGGCTGAGGCTGCTGATGGTCCGACCGCTGAGGCCATCACCGAGAAGAAGCGCAAGGCCAAGGAAGAGGCAGAGGCTAAGGCCGCTGCTGAGGCTGCCGCTGAGGAAGAGGCTGCTGCTAAGGCTGCTGAGGAGGCCGAGAAGGCTGAGGCTGAGTCCGCAGAGTAAAAGCAGCGGCGGTGCGCACCGCCACCGGCTTTCCAACCCCAGGTTGAGTATTTACTACTCACCTGGGGTTTTCTCTGTGTTATCGGGATGGTTCTCAGGTTGTCTGGTGTGGCAATTGCCCCCGAGTGCACCACTTGAATGTGTTGTCAGTCATGGGGAGTAGACTAAATGACTGTCATCACAGGTCGGCCGCACGCCGACCATTGAGTTTTCGCTAGAGGTAAAGAAGGCACCCTCAATGAACGTCGAAGAGACCGTTAACGGTTATTACCAGCAGATTATTCAGCGCAACGCGGGGGAGCCAGAGTTCCACCAGGCTGTTGCGGAAGTGCTGGATAGCCTGACGTACGTCCTGAAGAAGGACGATCACTACGCAAACTACGCACTCATCGAGCGCATGTGTGAGCCGGAGCGGCAGGTCATCTTCCGTGTCCCGTGGATCACTGACGAGGGCGAGGTGCGCGTGAACCGCGGTTTCCGCGTGCAGTTCAACTCCGTGCTTGGTCCCTACAAGGGCGGCCTGCGCTTCCACCCGTCGGTAAACCTGGGCATCATCAAATTCCTCGGCTTCGAGCAGATCTTCAAGAACTCCCTGACCGGCCTGCCGATCGGCGGCGCCAAGGGTGGCTCGGACTTCGACCCGAAGGGCAAGTCGAACCGAGAGATTATGTCCTTCTGCCAGTCCTTCATGACGGAGCTGCATACCCACATCGGTGAAGAGGTCGACGTACCCGCCGGTGATATCGGCGTGGGTGGCCGCGAAATCGGTTACCTATTCGGCCAGTACCGCCGTATGACGAATCGCCACGAGTCCGGCGTGCTTACCGGCAAGGGCCTGACTTGGGGTGGCTCCCTGGTCCGTACGGAAGCTACCGGCTACGGCACCGTGTATTTCACCCAGGAAATGATGGGCGCTCACGGCGACCGCTTCGACGGTGCCAAGGTCATCGTCTCCGGTTCCGGTAACGTCGCCATCTACGCGGCTCAAAAAGCTCAGGAGCTCGGGGCAACTGTCGTGGCTATGTCCGATTCCTCCGGTTATGTGTGCACCCCCGAAGGCGTGGACATCGAACTTCTGAAGGACATCAAGGAGGTGCGCCGCGCTCGCCTTTCTGACTACGCCAAGGAGACCGACGGGGTGACCTACCACGAGGGTGGCAATATTTGGGAGGTCGAGGCCGACGTGGCTCTGCCGTGTGCAACCCAGAACGAGTTGGACGGCGAGTCGGCCATCATGCTCGCCGACAATGGCTGCCGTTACGTCGCCGAGGGCGCGAACATGCCGTGCACCCCGGAGGCCATCGAGGTGTTCCGTAAGCGCAAGATCTTCTTCGCTCCGGGTAAGGCTGCCAACGCCGGTGGTGTGGCCACCTCTGCCCTGGAGATGCAGCAGAATGCCTCCCGCGATTCCTGGACCTTCGACTACACGGACAAGCGCCTGCGCGACATTATGCGTGGAATCTTTAAGCGTTGCGATAGGACGGCTCAGGAGTACGACCGCGAAGACGATTACGTCCTCGGCGCCAACATCGCCGGCTTCCGCAAGGTGGCCGATGCAATGCTGGCACAGGGTGTTATCTAGCCTATGGAGTTGCAGATCGGCCGGGTGATCAAACCCCATGGCGTACGGGGAGAGGTGGTCGTCGATCCCACGACGGACACCCCCGACCAGCGTTTCGCCACCGGCGAGGTGTTGAAAGGCAAGCAAGCGGGCAAGGAGCTGTCCTTGACCGTCCGTTCCTTCCGCCCGCACCAGGGGCGCCTGCTGGTCACCTTCGAGGAGGTCGCCGACCGCACGGCCGCCGAGTCCCTGCGTGGCGTGCGCTTCTTCGCCGCCCCCGTGCACGATGAGGACGACGATGGTTTCTACGACCACGAACTCGAAGGCCTCACCGCCTACCTCCTCGCCCCCGGCACGGATCTGGAGAGCGACGAGATCCAGCTCGGCGATCTGGTGGGGGAGGTCGTCGCCGTTGAGCACACTCCGGCAGGGCAGCTGCTCGTTATTCTTATTGACGCCGAATCCCAGCTGCCGACCGCCGGCAAGGAAGTGCTCGTTCCCTTCCGCCACCAGATTGTCCCGGTGGTGGACCTGGAAGAGGAGATCCTCGTACTCACCCCGCCCGAGGGGCTTTTGGAGCTGAGCTAGTTTTGCGCCTAGACGTAATAACGATCTTCCCCGAATACTTAGAGCCGCTGCGCCACGCGCTCCTGGGTAAAGCCATCGAACAGGGGATCCTAAGCGTTGGCGTGCATAACCTGCGCGCCTGGACCAGCGACGTCCACCAGTCGGTGGATTCCACTCCGTGCGGCGGTGGCCCCGGCATGGTGATGAAGCCCGAGGTCTGGGGGCCGGCCCTCGACGACGTCGCGGCCGGCACCGGCCCGGCGGCAACTGTCAGCGACCTGGAGAGCTCCGCCGAGCACAAGCGCAACCTGCTGCCAGCCACAGGCGACAGCGATGCTGAGCGTTTAAGTGAGGAAGCGGGTGGCGTCACAAAACCTCTGCTTATTGTCCCCACACCCGCAGGAAAACCGTTCACCCAAGACATGGCAGAACGGTGGAGCACCGAAGAACACGTCGTGTTTGCCTGCGGCCGGTACGAGGGCATCGACCAGCGAGTGGTGGAGGACGCACAGAACCGCTACCGCGTGGAAGAAGTCAGCATTGGCGACTATGTGCTGATCGGCGGGGAGGTCGCCGTGCTGGTTATGGCCGAGGCGATGGTGCGGCTGATCCCCGGCGTGCTGGGCAACCAGGCCAGCCACCAGGAGGATTCCTTCCAGGACGGGCTGCTAGAAGGCTCCAGCTACACGCGCCCCCGGCAGTGGCGCGGGCTAGACGTGCCGGACGTGCTGTTTAGCGGCAACCACGCGAAGATTGCGCAGTGGCGGCGCGAACAATCCCTCGCCAGGACCAAAAAAATACGCCCGGATCTGCTGGATAACGTGGAGCTATCCAAGGCAGATCGGGCGTATCTGGACGGGCTGGAGCCCTAAAACTTAGTGGTCAGCGCCCGGGATGGCGTTGACGTGATCGCGGGGCTCTTCGCCCTCTGCGTACAGCGGCATGTCCTGCTTCGCGTGGTAGAAGGGGATGTCGATCGGATCCAGGGGCTTGTCGCCCTTGATCAGGTCGGCGGCCTTCTCGGCAAGCATGACGACCGGTGCGTAGATGTTGCCGTTGGTGATGATCGGCATGACCGAAGCATCGGCGATGTACAGACCCTCAACGCCGTGGACCTGCATGGTCTCCGGGTCGACAACGGCCATTTCGTCGTCCGCCGGGCCCATCTTGGCGGTGCAAGACGGGTGCAGAGCGGTCTCTGCGTCGTTGCGGACCCACTCCAGGATCTCCTCGTCGGTCTCCACAGCGGAGCCGGGGGAGATCTCGCCGTCGGTGAATTCCTTCATCGCCGGGGTGTCCAGCAGCTTGCGGGAGGTGCGCACGGCCTCGACCCACTCGCGGCGGTCCTGCTCGGTGGCCAGGTAGTTGAACAGGATCTCCGGCTTGTCCTTCGGGTCGTTCGACTTGATGTGCACGTGGCCCTTGGTGTCGGAGTACATCGGGCCGACGTGGAACTGGAAGCCGTGCTCGCCCTCCGGCTGGGAACCGTCGTAACGAATCGCCATCGGCAGGAAGTGGAACATCAGGTTCGGGTAGTCCTCGTTCTCGTTGGAGCGGGCGAAGCCGCCGGCCTCGAAGTGGGAGGACGCAACCGGGCCGCGGTGGGTCAGCAGCCACTGCAGGCCGATGAACGGGCGGTTGATCATCTTGTAGTACGGCTGGGAGCTCACCGGCTGGGTGCAGTTGTACTGCACGTAGACCTCGAGGTGATCCTGCAGGTTGTTGCCCACACCGGGCAGGTGTTTCTTGACTTCGACGCCAGCCTTTTCCAGGACCTCGCGGTCACCGATGCCGGACAGCTCCAGCAGCTGCGGGGTGTTGAAGGCGCCGCCACAGAGGATGACCTTGTCGGCGAAGACGCGGTGGGTCTGACCCTTCCACTGGTACTCCACGCCCACGGCCTTGCCGTTTTCGAGGATGACCTGCGTGGTGTAGGCGCGGGTACGCACGTCCAGGTTCTTGCGGTTCATGACCGGGTGCAGGTAGGCGCGGGCGGCGGACAGGCGCTTGCCGCCCAGGATGTTGCGGTCGAAGGGGGCGAAGCCCTCCTGGCGGTAGCCGTTGACGTCGTTGGTGAGGTTGTAGCCGGCCTGCTGGACGGACTTGAAGAAGGCCTGGAAAAGCGGGCTGGTGGCCGGTCCGCGGGTCAGCTTCAGCGGGCCGTTGTGGCCGCGGCGCGGGTCGTTGGCGTCTGCGCCCAGAGCGGTTTCCATCTTGTTGAAGTAGGGCAGGACGTGGCTCCAGCCCCAGTTGGACATGCCGGGCAGCTTGCCCCACTTTTCGTAGTCCATCGGGTTGCCGCGCTGGAAGATCATGCCGTTGATGGAGGAGGAGCCACCCAGCACCTTGCCGCGGGCGTGGTAGATACGACGGCCGTTCATCTCCGGTTCCGGCTCGGATTCGTACTGCCAGTCGTAGTGCTTGTCGCCGATGGGGAAGGAGAACGCCGCTGGCATGTGGATGAACAGATCCCACAGGGAGTCCGGGCGCCCGGCCTCCAGGACCATGACGTCCTTGGTGGAGTCTTCAGAAAGCCGGTTGGCCAATACGGAACCTGCGGATCCGCCGCCGACGATGACGATATCCCGACGACGGTCTTCGATTACCTGGCCTTTGGTGTCGTTCTTCTTTCCTGGAATCAGCTTGTCGATGAAGCCCATCTATTCACTCGCCTCCTAGTTAAATGACTGAACGTTTACTAGTATGCCATTTTCTTTTTTAATTCGCTAGATAGCAGGTAAAGAGCATGATTAAACTACCTCGCTAGTGAGGTAGTAATTAACACCTATATGAGGGGGAACACTGGAAAATTAGAATGACCTGTGTACTCTAGGAAATTGTATTTCTGAGAAAATGAACTCCCTTTGGCGAGGAAGCGATCGAGGAGAACAAGAGGAGAACTACATGACAAATCCCGAAAACGACCATCAGCCGGAGGCGGCCGAAAGCGCCTCTCGGCGCATCGTGAGCAGGAAAAAAAGCCTCTGCTCCGCGAGTGATCGTCGGCTCTTTTGATGTTAACGACCGCGAGAGCTATTCGCCGGGTGAAGTAACGGACCCCAAGACCAACTGGCCTGTCTTCATCGTCTCGGCACTCGGCATCCTGGCCGTCGCCCTCTATGCTTTCTTCGGTCGTGAGCAGGCCAAAGACACTCTAGGCACCGTGACCGGCTGGATCTCCACCAACCTCGGCTGGTTCTACATCGTCACCGCAACGGTCGCTGTGATCTTCGTCCTAGTGGTCGCCTTCTCGAAGTCGGGCAACATCCGCCTGGGGCCGGACCACTCCCGCCCACAGTTCCGCCTGTTCTCCTGGTCGGCAATGCTTTTCGCCGCCGGCATCGGCGTGGACCTGATGTTCTTCGCCGTCGCGGAGCCCGTCACCCAGTACATGGCACCGCCGGTAGGTGAGGGGCAGACCCGCGAGGCCGCCGAGCAAGCCGTCGTGTGGGCACTGTTCCACTATGGCGTGACCGGCTGGGCCCTGTATGCCCTGATGGGCATGGCCTTCGGCTACTACGCCTATCGCCTGAACATGCCGCTGGCCATCCGCAGCGCCCTGTACCCGCTGATCGGCAAGCGCATCCACGGCCCCATCGGCGGCGCAGTGGACATCGCCGCTGTCTTGGGTACCGTCTTCGGCATCGCGGCTTCCCTGGGCATCGGTGTGGTGCAGCTGACCTACGGCCTGCACCTCATCTTCGGCTGGGACCAGGGCGTGGCCGTCCAATCCGGCCTGATCATCTTCGCCGTCGGCATCGCCACCCTGTCCGCCATCTCCGGCGTGGACAAGGGCATTAAGCGCCTGAGTGAGATCAACGTGTTGCTCGCCATCGGCCTGGTCCTCTACGTCACCGTCACGGGCCAGACTGCCTTCCTTCTTGACGCCCTCGTGATGAACATTGGCGACTATGTGTCCTCCTTCCCGGGCATGACGATGGACACGTTTGCGTTCTCCGAGGACCCGGAGGCCACCAAGGAATGGATGGGCGCCTGGACGTTGTTCTTCTGGGCCTGGTGGGTAGCCTGGGCGCCCTTCGTCGGCCTGTTCCTGGCCCGCATTTCCCGCGGCCGCACCCTGCGCCAGTTCGTCGTCGGCGTGCTGACCATTCCGTTCCTGTTCATCCTGCTGTGGATGAGCCTGTTCGGAAACACCGCCCTGAAGCGCGTTGTCAGCGGCGACATGGACTTTGCTAACAACACCATGGAAGCTCCGGAACA
>NZ_CALLDG010000196.1 GCF_937999985.1 uncultured Corynebacterium sp. | reverse complement strand
AGAACCTACGACCTACCCGAACCGTCGAAAACCCGCGACACATACAGCACCTGGCACACCGGCCACTCCATCGCAATTGATGGCGATATGGACAACGACGGCACTATCATCCACTATCTCCGGCTGGGAACTATCGACGTAGACACGCACGAGGAGGAAGTGCTGGAGCTCGACTACGACGAAGCCCGCGCCGTAGCCCTCGCCCTCCTCGCAGCTGTGGAAGAAGCCAAGCGAGCACGAGATAAGGAGATGGGAAAGTGAGAGGACACTCATTGCGCCAATTCACTGCGTACGGATATGAGTGCGAAACGCGAATGGGTCCCTACTCAATCAACGGGTACGTAACCCTCCCCGAAGGGCACCCGTGGCTGGAGTATGGATGCCTGGCAGCGAACCCCGCTGTGGACGTCGATGTGCACGGTGAGATCACTTACCACAAGGGGCGCACCATTGGGTTCGACACGGCACACTTCGGCGATGCATGGCACCCCGAAGCGCCTGGAACGAAGAGGACCCTGGAACTAGAGGGCGCCCACCGCTGGATTCCAAAGGGGCTTTTGTGGAGCGAGTCTATGGTGCGAGGGGAAACTATACGGCTCGCTCGACAAGCTGCACAAGCAGAACAGGAGAACGGAGAATGAGGTTGGGATTCCAATACCCCAGCCCGTTCGAGCGGGTACAGCACTCTCGATACCCTGATCCTAATTGGATCGTCACGGTGCGCAGGCGTGGGGCAAAGACTGTCTATTCCTCGACCTCTGCCCGCGCTTCCTTCGACGAAAATAACCCCGCCCGGTTCTACGTAGACCACCCTGGCGAGATAGGCATTTTCGCCCGGCTTCACATCGCCTTAGCGGGGGATCAAGCCCACCAGGAACTCACAGCGGTGGAAGTCGCCGAATTGATAGGAGACCACCCATGACCAACAAGCAGCGCCTGGAAGAACTAAAGCAGCAGGCTAAAGAACTCGCCAACCAGATCGACCAGCTGGAAGACCAGATCAACAACGCGCAACCCACCACCGGGCTACTAGGCCGATGGGCAAAACACCCGAAACTCGGGGACGTGCTTATCGCCGAAGACAAGCCGACACACAAAGGACTCATACACGTCAGCTACCTAAGCGGCGACGCGATAGGCGGAGCGCAGGGGAACTTCGTGCTCATCGACGACCTCACATTCCCAAAACAGACCACCCGCCCGCAAGACGTGCCCGTGGGCGAAGCGTGGCTAGTAGACGCGCACAACGGCTTCGACAGCCAACCCAACACCCCCGCGCTCAAAATCGCCCCTGGCTTATGGGTAACCCCCGCACGGGAGGCAGCCGACGAGAGCGAATGGCATAACTACGAAATCACGCTCATCACCCCGCTAATCCCAGCCCGCCAACACGACACCCCGGAAACCGTCACCACCCAAGAGGAATACGGGGAACTACCAGAAGGCAGCGTTGTCGCTAAACCGGGCGAAAAGCCGTGGGTTCACTTGCCCCACGTGTGGGTGCAAGAAGGAGCCACCACCAACGACCTGGTAATGGCCAGAACCACCCGCCATGTCCTCCGCAGGGGGTGGGGCAAATGACGCTGCTTGGAGCCCTGCTGGTCGTGTTGTTCTCGTTTTCATTCCTAGCCGCCTTCTTTGGCGCCGCATGGCCACTAGACAAAGCAATGTCGCTGTGGATCGACGGCAAGGATAGGCAAGCTGCGAAATTCGCAGCGGCAGGTGCCGTCACGGTCACTATCTTCCTTACGGGCACTGTGTACCTAATCGGAAAGGTGAAAAGCGAGGAGCCGCAATGTCCGCACGTAATCCAGCAGCGCTAGACCGCAGGTCACGAAAGTGAGAAAGAGAGTAAATGGACTTATCCCATAAGTTACAACAAATACTAGAGGCCGAAATAAACAGACGTTTAAGCGACAAGAGCGACCCACTTTACATAGCCCGGGAACTAGGTGTGCTACTGACGTCGTATCACGGGGACAGGCGAGAACACGCGAACGACCACGCAGAACAGGAGAAGCAATGACTAACCCAGACAAGGCAGAGGTAGTGCGCCTACACGCCGAAATCGACGCAATGATCGGGCACTACAGGCAACGCGCCGATATAGCCCGCGACCGCCTCACTCGCGCACGAACCCCACAAGAAGAGCAGCAAATAGGCCGCTTCATCACCATGTTCACACGGGTAGCCGACCGCCTCGAAAGAATCAGAAAAGGGAGACAATGACCACCAAACATAAGCGCTGGAAGGTCTGGCGCGACCGCACAATGGAAGCGCACGGCGACGATCCGTGGGTAGGAGCACCGGAACGCAACTGGCAATACAGAAGCGCCAAATATAGTTTCCCCACCCACGCCGAAGCCCTGGCCTACGCCGACCGTATGGCACGCACCGTAGAAAATGTGCTACCCCGTGTTACGGGCGCGTGCGATCCTATACCCAACTCGCCTAAGCCGCCCGAATACTCAATCTGGTATGGAAGCCGCCGCGATGGCGCGTACTGGCTAGACACACCACACGGCACGGGTGCCCCACTCATTGTGGGGCAAGAAGAACTAGTGCCCCTCGCTCTAGCCCTACTCGCACTCCATTACAGGAGCACAGCGCCATGAGCACCTACCTCTACCTCCAATGCGACAGCCACAACCCACCACTGCAAAGCCCACACGAGGTCGGCCAGCACCTCCGCGATCTACCCCGCATCCGCGAAGAGATCAACCTGCGCCAAGACCTCTACCGCGCGCACCAGGGCGGCTACCTCGGCTACGAATCCGACTACGGCAGCCTATTCACCCGCACACTCCGCACATTTCTGATCCAGCACCCACACTGCGATCTACAGATCGTCGACGAATACGGAGACACACACCCACTCGACCCGAAAGAAGAGGAGTAATGCCCGACCCACTCATGCAACAGATCGACCGCTACAACAACTGGCACGAATACGAAATCACCATCACCTACACCGCCTACGTTGAAGCGCACAGCGAAGACGAAGCGGAGGGGATCGCCAGCGACATCATCGACACCATCACCAGCGACCACACGCCAACCATCGAAGCCAACAAAGTCCCACACACATAGCCAAAGGTCGAGACTAACGCCGCTGAGATGGACGCGACCCCTGCCACGACCTCACTTCATCCGCATCCCACACGGGAGTCCGCCCATCGAAATGACCACACGGACTAGGCGCAGTGCCACGCGCCGCATACGCAGTAAACGTTGGCTTAGTTACACCGCAATAGTCGGCACACTGCGCAGCCGTCCACAAATGCCGTCCAGAATCCAGATCAACCGCCACAATCCGCATCCCAGATCACCTTGCCCTATCCACGCGGCGGTTCAGAGCATCCACAACGGCAGTGGCAGCAACGAACAGGACAGCCAACGCCAACACCGGGGCAGACGCGCCCAGCTTCACCAGCAGGGCAAGGAGAATGACGAAAGCTATGTATCTGAGCAGTAACGCGAGGCTAGCGAGGTTCATGATCGACTCCTTTGAATGTAGGGTGAGAGGGGAGCCCTTGCCCCTGGATAATTCGGCTATCCAGGAGCAGGGGCTTTACTTCTTGCGGTTCCTCCACTTCAGGATGAGGTCTACCCATCCAGGGATTCCGGCGAATGCCGTTACCGCGAGAGTGGCGATTATCTCTAGCGACATAATCTCTTCCTCTCCAGTGAGCGAGACTCTCTTGCTCACTAACACCAGAATACAGCACTAGATATGTAGATGTCAATCCGCACATAAGAAAAGAGACCAACACCACATGACCACCGACCTACCCGCTACACTCCGCCATCTCGCCAACCACCTCCACCACCTCCAAACAGAAATCTGGGAAACCCGCTACCACGCCGCCCGCACCAGCCAAACCGGCGCACGCCACACCACCACAGGACCAACAAGCCCCACCAACGACACACAACTCGACTACCTACTCGACGCTCAAACCCGACTGAGAGAACTCGCCACCAACGCCTCAGAAGACCTACGCATCCTCATCCCACACAACACACAAGTCGGCGACTACTGGGCAGCGTGGCTCTACCGCCACCACACACAGCTCCAAGACCTCACGTGGTACGACGACCTCGAGACGGAACTACGTGACCTCGAGGCAGAGCTCCGTCACCACATCCATCCACAAGCCCCACAGGCGGTGAAGCTGCCGGACTACGCCGCAGCCGACGAGATAGGCCGGGCGTTAGGCAAAACCCCAGACGCAATACGCAAATGGTGCAAACGCCACCACGTCACTGCCTACATCGAAAACGGCAAAACCAAATACCGCACAAAAGAAATCACCGACGCCTAACACCGATGTCCGAACCTGTGGTACACTTACGTGCGTAAAGCCTGTAACCCCATAACCTCACCACTCGAGGTTGTGGGGTTTTGTTGTATGCCCCCGGCTATCGGCATAGCCCCCCTCGAGTAGGTAGCCCCCGCCACTACTGTGCCCCCCATGCATGGATGCCCCGGCTACCTGTAGTCCCCGTGTCCCCGCCACCCCTACCAGTATCCCGGCGAGGATAGCGGCCATGCGGCGCAGCACAGTACAGGCTCAGGCATCAAGGGTGTAGGTCAACCCTACGGACAGCGCGGGCGCAGGTGCTACACGACACAGCAGCAAGCATGGCACAGCCAAGTGAAGCGCGAGCAACGCGCGAGGCATCGATAACGCATCGAGTCGATCAACGATCAGTAGCAAGTGAAGCGCGAAGCAACGAAGCTAACGACATGCAAGCGCTAAGCCAAGCCAAGAGCCAAGCAACGACAGTCAAGCCAAGACCAAGCAGCAAGCAAGGCAACGAGTGAAGGTAAGTGAGCAATGAGGCAACACGTTCACCGCACAAGCGATCCTGAATACAGGCGAAGGCGAGAACTACTCAAAGCTCAATCAAACCTCACATGCTGGCTATGCAATAAGCCGATCGACAAGAAAATCAAGTGGCCAGACCCAATGAGCTTCACCGCCGACCATGTCGAGCCGGTGGCAACGGGTGGACACAATCACGGGCGCTTACGTCCAGCACACTTCGTCTGCAACTCACGCAGGCAGCAGCGTAGTGAACGGCTCGAACGATCTGGCGAGCCACACGCTATGCCATGGTGAACAGACAGTAGGGCGGGGCTATGTAATGGAACGCCTGATCGAACGCGCGAGGTTTTCGGGTAGAGACCCAGGGGGAGTATCCCCAGGTCAGAGGTGATTTTGCACCCACAGGTCATTATGGATTTCCCCCTCTTGATAACTATTTCCACTTAGCTCAGCGTTTATGCAGGTCAGAACGTTTTCGCATTTTCACCAAGGAAGTGGTCGCCAATGGCTGAAGAAATGGCCGAAAACCTAGGTCGCCTAGGAAAAGCTGTTCGAACCGAACAGTCGTTCGAATCGTTGATCGAACTCCGAAACGTCCTTGCGGACGCGATGGATTCCTCGGACGACGCACGGAGTATTGCCGCACTATCCCGGCAACTAACAGAGGTGCTCGCGCGGATCGACGAGCTGCGCCCGCCTATTGATGATGGCAAACCGCTCACGGTAGTGGAGCAACTCATGGAGCGCCGCAAAAACGCGAGCTAGAAAGAAGGTGACGGGCTATGTCGCAAACGCTCGGCAGGCAAGAGCCGTCCCCCGTCTCCAAGCTTCCGCGCTTCCACTCGACCGAAGCCGATGATGCAGCCTTCCTTGCCGAGGGATACGGCCTAAAGCCTGACCCGTGGCAGAAGCTGTTCCTCGATCACACAATGGGGCGCGACTCCAAGGGGCGCATGACATGCACGCAGGCGTGCCTGTCTGTGCCTCGCCAGAATGGCAAGAATGCGATCATTGAGATGATCGAGCTGTACCAGACTGTCGTTCTAGGCAGAAAGATTCTGCACACTGCTCACGAAATCAAGACCGCGCGTGCTGCGTTTCTGCGCATCGCTGGCTTCTTCGAATCGCCGGAGTATCCGGAGCTGCAAGAGATGGTGGACTTCATTCGCCGCGCCAATGGCCAAGAGGAAGTGCGACTGCTTAACGGCGGCAGTGTCCAGTTCGGTGCTCGTACGCAGGGCGCTGGCCGTGGTTTCACTGTGGACACGCTCATCATGGACGAGGCGCAGGACTTGGGGGATGAGTCGCTGGCAGCGCTGCTGCCCACGATCTCGTCTGCCCCGTCCGGCGAGCCGCAGCAGATTATTGTGGGCACACCGCCGACTACTAAGTCTGATTCCGAGGTGTGGCGACGGCTGCGCGATAACGCTATGGAGGGGAAGAACCGCCGCTCGATGTGGTGCGAGTGGTCAGCGCCCGACACTGATGGTCCTATCGAGCTAGATGACCCTGACGTATGGGCATACGCTAATCCGAGCCTTGGCATTCGCCTGCGCGCGGAGGTGATCGAGGACGAGTTGTCCGCGATGGAACCGGGCGTGTTCATGCGGGAGCGACTGGGCATGTGGTCGTTCGCTGGCGAACGGTCTGTTATCCCAGCCGAGGATTGGCGGGCGTGCGAGGATCGCCAGGTTCGCGTTCTGCCGCAGGATATTGAGAAGGTGGTGCTCGCGGCCGACATCACGCCTTCTCGTGACGCAGGCGCGCTCGTGGCGGCGATTCAGACCACGGATGGCAAGCCGCCCATCGTTGACGTGATCGACCAGCGGGCGGGCTCCGTGGCATGGATTCCCGCGAAGGTTGCGGACGTGGTCGAGAAGTTCGGGGCGGACGCGGTCATTATCGACGGCTATTCCCCGGCCTCGTCGCTGATTGAGGACATTCAAGCGCGCGGGGTGGGCGTGACGAAGGTGAGGGTCGATTTCGTCTGTACGGCTGCCGAGCGGTTTCTGGATTCGGTATTGACTCACAATGTGCGCCAATTGGGGCAAGGGTCGATGCAGTTGGCTCTATCTGGTGCCCGTAAGCGCCGCGTAGGCGAGGGGCGCTTCGCGTTCGGTCGCCTCAATTCGACTACGGATATTAGCCCGCTGGTTGCTGCCACCTTGGCTCTTAACGGACTGGATACCGAGCAGGAATTGAGTCGCGTCAAGTACCGGAGGAAGGCGCGGGGTGGGGCGAAGAAGAACTACCGCAAGAAAGTGATGGTGATGTAGATGGCTCTGCTATCTGATCAGGATAGGGCGCTGGTGAAGGGTCTATCTAGTCGCCTCGCTAGCTACGACCATGGCAACCAGCAGCGTGAGGCATACTACCGTGGCCGGTATTATGCCCCATCGCTGGGTATCGGTATCCCGCCTAACTCGGTGCTGAACAAGGTCACTGTGGGCTGGGCTTCCACGGTCGTGGACACGATTGAGGAGCGTATCGAGTTCCTGGGTTGGTCTGACGCTAGCGGTGAAGATGATGAGCTACTGTCTGCTGTGTACGAGTCCTCTGACGTGGGCTCGGAATCTAGCGCGGTACATAGCGATGCGCTGATGTACGGTATCGGCTTCCTGTCTGTGACAGCAGGTGGGGCGGGGGAGCCGGAGGTGCTTATCCGTGCTCATTCGGCGCGTTCTACGACGGCGGAGATCAACCCGCGCACGGGTCTTGTCGAGGCTGGCATTACCTACCACTCGAAGAAGGAAGCGACCTTATGGAAGGTTGACGAGGTTGTCGAGCTGGTGCGCGGCTCCGAGCATGGCGAGTGGGAGGTCGCGGAGCGTATCCCGCACAGCATGGGGCGGGTGCCGCTGGTGGCGGTAGTAAACCGCACTCGCGCGGGCGATCGTCGCGGGCGTTCCGAGATCACGCCGGGCATCATCACGGCGATTAACTCGGCCACCCGTGCGCTTCGCGCGATGGACGTCAACCGAGAGTTCTTCTCCACCCCGCAGCGCTATGGTATTGGCCTGTCGGAGGAGAACTTCGAGGGCGTGGACTCGTGGAAGCTGATTTCTACCCGTATGCTGCTTGCTCCTCGCGATGAGGAGGAGGGCACGGAGCCTAAGTTCGGCGAGTTCTCGACCGTGTCGCCTGGACCATACTTGGATCAGATCAAGGGTTTGGCCTCGCTGGTGGCTACGGAGTCGGGCATTCCGGAATCCTACTTCAATATTCCGCATTCTAACCCCACGAGCGCTGACGCGGTGCGGGCGATGGAGAACCGGCTGATTAAGCGCGCAGAGCGCCGGTGCAGGCAGTTCACTAGCCCATGGGTCGAGGTTGGCCGGTTGGCTCGTGCTGTAGTGACCGGCCACCTAGATGTGGAGGATTCCCCGCGTGCTCGCTGGGCTGACCCGGCTACGCCTACCTTGGCGGCCACCACAGACGCGATGGTCAAGGCCGTTCAGTCTGGCGTGTTGCCTGTAGGCGAGGTTGTGTGGCGTCGTATGGGGCTGTCAGAGCACGAGATTGAGTCCGTCGAGAGCGTGCAGGCTGAAGCACGCGCTAGCGACCGCCTCATGCGCTTAGCTGGCATTGCTCGAGGCGCGAGCGAGGAGGCGCTGATGGTGGCGGGAGGTGAGGCTAGTGCAACCGGCGCTAATGGGGGCGATGATGCAGGATCAGCTGGTGGCGACAGCGCAGCAGTCCCTGCTGGAAGCTAACCTTCTCGCCGGGCAGGCTATCGACCCGCAGCTATTTATGGTCGATGCGTTCACGGAGATAGTGGACGTGTACGGCACGGAGTCCGCGTTGGCCGCACGGGATTACGCGCTGGCCGATTATGCGGCGCGTGGTGAGCGAGTGAGGGCTGGCCAGATCGACTTGGCGGCACCGTCGCTTGAGCAAGCGGACAAGTCTGGCCGGTGGGCAGTGTTTGGCGTGCAGGACGAGTTCGAGGCCGCCGCGCTAGACCGACTACAGGGCGCACTCACGCGCCTAGTGCTGCAGTCCTACCGGGAAACGGTGCTCAATGCCGCGCGGGATCATGGGCGGCGCACCCGCACGGCGGTGGCTCGTGTCCCGGAGGCGGGCGCGTGCGCGTTTTGTCGCATGTTGGCCTCTCGTGGCGCGGTGTATGGGTCTGCCAGGTCTGCGCAGTCCACGAAGGACGGAAACCGTTTTCACGACAACTGCAGGTGCTCAACACAGATCGCCCGCATTGATGGTAGAGACCTGCCGCAATCGGTGCGGCATCTAGAGCGCGAATGGGCGCAGTTCTCGGAGGAGACCGACAGTCTCACGCTGTCCAGCTACACAAAGTGGCTTAAAGAGGGGGCGAGCCGTTAAGGGGCTTTACCAGGTTCGATTCCTGGCGTCTCGCTACCGCTCCCTATAAGGGTGGCGGGTTTTTATTGGACGGGGCGAGCGTGCCCCGGTTGTACGCACGAGTGTGTGCGGTGATTTGAAGGGGGCTTTATGTCTAACAATCCAACACCTAACGACATGCCTAACGCTGACGCGAAGGCCGATGAGGCCAATGCCGATAGCGGGTTCGAGGCGATCACAAGCCAGGAACAGCTGGACAAGATCCTATCCAAGCGCCTAGAGCGCGAGCGGGCGAAGTACGCGGACTATGAGGAGCTGAAGAAGCAGGCGGCGGAGGCTGCCGACTCTCGTAGCGAAGTAGAAAAGCTGAACGACCGCGTTAAGGAGCTAGAACAGGAACGCCACCAGAGCGCGCTAGAGGCCGCGAAAGCTAAGGCGGCTAGCGAGCATGGCGTACCGGCCGATCTTCTCGTAGGCGACGATACGGACGCGATTGAGGCGCACGCCAAGCGTCTTGCGGAGTATGTGGCCGCGCAGGCACCAGCAACGGGCGCGTACGTGAAGAACGTAGGGCGCGATGAGAATGAATCGTCTGCCGAGGCGTACGCGCGCCGCATGTTGGCAGGCAGCTAGCCCTCGCTAATAAAACCAAGCCACAAACACACGATTCCTTGAAGGAGGAACACACTAATGGCTACGCAAAAGCTCAACTCTCTGATTGGCGGCAAGGGCGGGCAGGATACCCTGCCACGGAACCTGTCCCAGGAAATTTGGAAGGACGCACTGGAAGAGGCGGTCGTTCCGCGCCTGTCTAAGGCGCACCCGGTGATTCTGGGCGAGAACACTATTCCGACGCTGACTAAGCGTCCGGCTGCCGCGATCATCGGCGAGGGCGAGAACAAGAAGCAGTCCGATATGCAGATTGGTGCTAAGAGCTTCCGACCGATCAAGGCTGTGGTCGGCATGGAGTTCACCATGGAGGCTATCGAGACTAACCCAGTGAACGTGCTCGAGCAGATTGGTGCGGAGGCAGCCGGTGCCCTGGCTCGCCAGATCGACCTGGCTGTCCTGCATGGCCGCCAGGCTATCGACGGTGGTCAGTTGTCCGGTCAGGAATACGTCACCAAAACCGCACATGAGATCGAGCTGCCTGAACCGGAAGCGGTCGATGAGGCGATGTGGGAGGGCTACGGCCTGGTCAACGAGGCTGACGGCAACTTCGACGGCTTTGCTGCCGACCCGCGCTTTGCCGCCTACATCGCTAACGCGCGCGACAAGGAAGGCCGCCGCCTCTACCCGGAGATCAACATGGGCGGCCAGGGCATCTCTACCTTCGCTGGCCTGCCGGTGGCGGTCGCTAAGACTGTGTCTGGCCGTGTTGATGCTTCTGCGGATACGAACATTCTGGCTATTGGTGGCGATTGGCAGCAGGTCCGTTTCGGTCGCGCACTGGATATTCCGCTGCGTCGTATCGAGTACGGCGACCCGCTGGGCAACGGCGACCTGCAGCGCCGCAACTCCGTGGCGTTCATCGCGGAGATCATGTTCGGTTGGACGATTATGAAGGATGACGCTTTCGTCAAGTTCGTGAAGCCGGGCGATACCGTTCCGGGTTCCGGCGCGTAAGACGATAGCGTCACTATGACGGAAGGGGGAGCCTATGGCAATCGAAATTACCCCTGACGAGTTGCGCGCCTACGGCCTCGACATCACGGACGAGACGGCGGAGCTGTTTATCCGCGATGCCGTGGCTATGGCGGTCACTATTGCGCCGGGGCTGAAGAATGCTGACCAGGATACGCAGGACGCAGCGGCTGGTGTGATCCGCGGCGCGATTGTGCGCTGGGGAGAAGCAGGCGCTGGCGGCGTGGCCTCACAGTCAAAGACGATGGGGCCATTCAGTACTCAAGAGTCCTACCGTCAGCGCTCGTCCATGTTTTTCCCGTCCGAGGAGGCGCTACTGAAGCGGCTCGCAGACTCCGCCTCACGGCGCGTCTACTCGGTAGACATGCTCCCTGACGAGGCACGCGAGCTGTATCGGGATTGGCCGTCGACCTGGCCGGAGAAGTACTTGCTCGGGCCGTATTCGACGGGGTGGGCGTGATGGATTTTCCAGTGAAGCACACTCTGCAATTGCGGCGCGGTATGGAGGCGGTCAACGAGGATGGCGACCCTGTCTACATGCTCGGCGAGCCTGAACCTATTGCGGTCGCCGCATGGTGGCTCACGGGTGGCGAGGAGCCAGGTACTGATGGGCACATGTACCGGGTTGACTACGACGCTGCGGCGTTTATTCCCGTTGGTGCGAATACTCAGCCTGAAGATGAGATTTATCTTCCTGGTGTTGGCTGGTTTCGTGTCGATGGGCCAGTAGCCAACTGGGATCATGGTCCATGGGGGAGCGTTGGCCTGGACAAGGTGACGCTATCGAGGGGGTCTCATGAAGACGTGGCATAACTGGCACGCCTACGCGGTGTTGCGTAAGTCGCCGGGTGTGGCGCGTCTTGTTGACGAGAAGGCGCGGGCGGTGCAGCAGTCTGCGCAGGCTAACGGCAGGGGCACTTACGTAATGGAGTCCGGCTCGCCGGGTACGGCTGATCGTTGGCGTGCGTTCGTTGCCACAGGCGATGGTGACGCGCGTCGAGATCAGGCGACCAACGACACGCTCTTGAAGGCGTTAGGGGCTGGTAGGTCGTGATTCCTGACGCTGAAATGGTGGCTGTAACGCTGCTTAGGCAGCGTTTAGGCGTGCCGGTATACATCACCCCACCTAGGGACATTCCAAGCGCTTATGTGCGTATTACGCGCCTAGGTGGGGTGCGGAGAAATGAAGTAACCGACGCGGCTCTTATTGGGGTTAATTGCTACTCCAAGAGCCGTAGCACGGCGGCCAAGCTGGCCAACGAGGCTCGCGTGGTGCTTGATGGCAGCGCGGGCGAAAAAGTACTTGACGCGGGTATTCGGTTTTGGCGAGAAGTTGCTGGACCAGTGAACTACCCGCAGCCAGACGTGGACAGGGTTCGCTACCAATTCACAGGCGAGCTTCGGCTGGCAACAAACAACATCACTGATTCCTAAAGGAGGAATATTCACATGGCACTGGGTAACACTCAAGATGTTCTGGTTGGCATTCCCGATAGCTCTGGCGGGCTGTGGGTTGGCGACCTCATTACCGATACTGCGTCTCTGCCTGACGCTAGTACCGACCTCGAAGCTGCTGGTTTCGTCCCGGCTGGCTTCATCGGCGAGGACGGTGTAACGGAGGCTAACGAGCGCGATACCGACAAGATCAAGGCGTGGGGCGGCGATACCGTCCGCGTGATCCAGAACGACCACACCGTTACCTACAGCTTCACGTTCCTTGAGCTGGGCAACGCGGAGGTTCTGAAGCTGATCTACGGCGACGAGAACGTCGAGGTTTCGGGTGATCAGATTCTGGTGAAGAAGAACTCTGACATCCTGCCTCACAAGACCTGGGTTATTGAGGTCTTCGACCGTGGCGCAGATCGTAAGATTCGCCTGGTTGTTCCGGACGGACAGATCACTGAGACTGGCGACCGCAACTTCACTCACTCTGACGTGATCTCTATGGAGGTCACGATCGAGGCGTTCGTGGACGCCGACGGCAACAAGGGCTACGAGTACCAGGTGAAGCCTGACGCTAAGCCCGGCAACTCCACCCCTAGCCCCGAGGATCCGGGCAACTCCGAGGGCTAAATGGCTAGATCGGCGCGTGGGGGTGCCGCGCCTAACAAGTAGCCCCCTTGGGGGCGGGGACTCCGTGTGCCGTCCTCGCCCCCTCTTTTTCATCTTTCAATTTTCTAGGCACACCGTTTTCTATTGGAGGCACACGATGGCAACGAAGAAGAATCCAAACAAATTCAACTACGACTTCAACGGCAAGAACATCGAGCTGCCACGGTTCGACAAGCTGCCGTTCGGCACGATGCGCCGCATGCGTAAGGCTGACGAGTCCGAGCAGGCGTTCCTACTGTTTGAATCCACGGCTGACGAGAAGACCCTAGAGATCATCGACACTATGGGCATTGATGAGATCGGGGAGCTGTTGGAGGCGTGGCAGAAGGCCTCCGAGGTGACCACGGGGGAATCCGAGGACTAGTAGACGTCCTCGATGATCCAGGCAAGAAGGAGTGCATCGAGGCCGACCTGATCCGCGTAGGTATGCGGTTGCGGTGGTTCCTCGATCCTGACGCCTTGGATTACTCGTGGCGCGATCTACTAGTTTTCGTCAAGCATTCCCCTAAGGGGTCGGCGTTTCACGCCTTAGAGACCGGCGAAGAGGCGCTATGGGGCGTGCAAGAGCACCTAACGGCGAACCTCGTCGACCTAACGAACATTCTCGTGTGGTTCAAGACTAAGGACGGCTCCAAGGGGCGCAATCGCCCTAAGCCGATCCCCCGCCCAGGCATGCAGGAGCCGGGCAAGAAGAAGCATGGCGGGGCGAAGATTCCCGCGAAGAGGCTCGCGGAGTTGCTGGGCATGAAGTTCTAGATTAGGGAGCATCAGGTGGCTGGTATTGAGCTAGCGCAGGCGTGGGTTACGATCTCGCCCCGCACTAAGGGAATGCAAAAGGAGATCGACAAGCAGCTTAAGGGCATTGCCTCTAAGGGTGAAAAGACCGGCTCCGCGCTCGGCGAGAAGATCACCAGCGGCCTGAAGAAGACCGCCAAGGTTGGCGCGCTCGCCGCTGGTGGTGCCGCCGCTGCCGCTTTTGGCACTGCTCTGAAGAAGGGCTTTGATCGCCTTGACGCTATCGAGCAGGCGAAGGTGAAGTTCGAGGCGCTGGGCTATACCGCTAAGCAGCAGTCTGCACTCATGGACGATGTGACGGCTGCGGTGAAGGGAACCGCGTTCTCCACGTCTGAAGCTGCCGACGCTGCCGCTATGGCTCTTGCAGGCGGTATTAAGCCCGGCAAGGAGCTGACCGGTGTCCTTAAGACCATTGGCGACTCCGCGTCGTTCGCTAACAAGTCCTTCGCTGATGTAGCCCCCATCTACACGAAGGCGATCAATAGTGGCCGCGTGATGGGCGATACGCTCATGCAGCTGGAAGAGAACGCTATTCCAGTTACACAGGCGCTCTCGCAGTCGATGGGTAAGTCGACTGAAGAAATTCGCAAAATGGCCTCCGAGGGCAAAATCTCGTTCGATGACCTGCAAAAGGCGATGGACGAGACTATCGGCGGCCAAGCGCTAAAGGCGGGCGATACATTCACTGGCTCGCTGGCGAACATTGGCGCTGCGTGGGCTCGTCTGGGTGAGACGATTCTTAGCGCCCCGTTTAACGCCGCCCCTGCAGTATTCAACAACATCTCCGACCGTATCGACGTGGCGAACGACAAGCTGAAGGGCTTCCTTGAGCTGTTTTCGACCGGCGAGTACACCAAGGAGATTGGTGTCAATCTTGCGGGCGGTGATGAGGCTAACGCACTATCGGAAAACAGTGCGCTAGTGACAAACATTCTCAACTACCGTGACAAGAGTATCGAAGCTATCGACGCGGTTAAGAGTAGGTGGGATCAGTTTCAGCGCGGCTTCAATGGCCAGGCGACCGAGGGCATGTTTGGCCGGTTAGGTCAGCACTTCGGAACGCTGGCTGATGCTGCGTTGCGCATGGCCACCCCGCTGGCACGTGTCGCTGCGTCGCTAGGTGAGGCTGGCATGACTGCCTCCATGGTGTCGCTGCTGGGGGTGCTCGAGGCGGTCACACCTCTGATTGACCGTATCCTCGTGCCTGCGCTTGAGAAGCTAGCGGACATCATGGTCAATAACCAGGGCGCAGTGAATGCGTTCGTCACAGCCTTTGTCGGCTTCCATACGCTCAAGACCGCCAATAAAGGTCTGACGGCGTTTGGCGATAAGGCTAAAGGCGCTTATGACGCGGCAAAAAAGGGCACTAGTTTCGTGAAGAACTTCGGCGGGGCGCTGAAGGACTCGTGGAAGTACGCCGGACAGGCTGCACCTAACGTAGGTACCTTCGGTAAAGCGTCGCTGCTCGTGAAGGAGAACGCGAAGGCTGCAGGTTCCGCGCTAGTGAAGATGAATGGCCCTATCGGAATGGCCGCGCGCGGCTTTAAGGGGCTTGGTCTAGCCATCAAGGCTAACCCGATCGGCGCGATTGTCACCGGTGTAGTGGCGGCTATTGCTGCGTTGACGTGGTTCTTCACGAAGACGGAGACCGGCAAGAAAATCTGGGCTAAGTTCATGGAGTTCCTACGCCCGGTTATTGACTGGATGGCGCAGAAGTTCTCGGAGCTGGGCGGCATTGTGTCGAATATGTGGGAGTCCTACATTAAGCCCGCACTTAGCGCGTTCGCCACTATGGCTAAGTGGGTGGCAGCTATCGTGCTGACCATTCTGATCACGCCTATCATGCTGGCGTGGAAGGCCATGTCTGCGGTTTTCCAGTGGGCGTGGAATGCGCTCATTAAGCCCGCGTGGGACGCAATGAAGGTCGCGGCGCAGTTCCTGTGGAATAGTGTGCTGAAACCAGTTTTCGATTTTATTAAGGGTGCGTGGAACCTGCTGGCCTTGAGTATGAAGGCGCACTGGGAGGGCATTATTCGCCCTGCGTGGGACGCTCTGAAGATCGCCGCGCAGTTCATGTGGACATACGTCCTGCAGCCCATCTTTAACCACATTAAGAACGGTTGGAACATCATGGCAACCGGGATTAAGTGGATTTGGGAAAACGTCATTCGCGTAGCGTGGGACGCGCTCAAGACCGCGCTACAGACGCTCTACAACAATGTCATTAAGCCCACTTTCCAGTGGATCGGCGACCGTTGGCGCGATATGTCGGGAGTCCTAAGTAGGGTCGCCAACTGGATTAATGACCATGTGTTCGGCAAGATCAGGACTGGTCTTGATTGGGTTAAGAGAGGGTTTAGTACCGCTGTCGACGCGATCAAGAACACCTGGGATCGCATCGGCAATATCGCCCGCAAGCCCGTCGCGTTCATTGTGGACACCGTTTTCAATAACGGTATTCGCAAGGCATGGAACGCGGTCGCGGGATTCGTCGGCCTCGACGATAAGAAGCTCAAGCCTCTTGGCCCCGTAGCGCAATACGCTAAGGGCGGTGTCCTGCCTGGCTACACCCCTGGCCGTGACGTGCACGCCTTCTACTCGCCCACGGGCGGTCAGCTCGCCCTGTCTGGTGGCGAGGCGATCATGCGCCCCGAATGGACTCGCGCCATAGGTGGCCCAGCAGCCGTCGAAGCGATGAATCGCACTGCGCGCAGCGGCGGGGTTAACGCCGTGAGGCGTCAGCTTGGCGAGGGTGCAGGTTTCCACACGGGCGGCGTTATCGCCTTCAAGAAGGGTGGCACGTGGGACGATAAGATTCGCCGTACCCAGGCGGAGGCGCGTAAGCACCATGGCAAGCCGTATCAGTGGGGCGGTGTGGGCAACCCGTCGTTCGACTGTTCTGGCCTGTGGTCTGCGATCACTAGCCACCTGAATGGTGGCCCGTTCGGCGGTCGCCTGTTCACTACCCACACCTTCATGGGTAGCACCCCTCCGGGCTGGTCGCCCGGCCTGTCTGGCCCCGTCACTGTTGGCGTGAACAGCGGTCACATGGCTGGCACCCTGGGCGGCATCAACATGGAGTCCGCGGGCGGCGGCAAGGGTGTGCAGATCGGCGGCTCTGCGCTCGGCTCTGATGACCGCAGCTTCACGAAGCAGTTCACGCTGCGAGATTTCGTTGGCGAGTTCATTTCCGGGGGCTTCGGTATCACTGGCGGCGGCAACCCGGTCGCGCAGCTTGCCAAGGCCGCGTGGGACAAGGTCATCGACGCTCTGCCGAAGTTCAAGGAAAAGGTTGGGCCATGGGCTCCCGTGCCGGGCAAGTTCCTGAAGAAAGCCGCCTCGACCATGTGGGACTGGATTAAGTCTAAGCTCCCGATTGGCGGTGGTGGGTCGAGTGACGTCGACCTGTCTGGCGTGAACGGCGACACTATGGCCAAGGTGCAGGAAGTGTTCAAGCGCCACGGCTGGACTGGCCAGCAGTGGGAGGACGCGAAGTGGATCATCGGGCGCGAGTCCGGCTGGAACACCACGGCGACCAACCCGTCCTCGGGAGCGTTCGGCCTGTTCCAGTTCAATCCGTCCTCAGGCACTCTGCAGCAGTACCTGCCTGACCGCAACCCAGATGCTGCTGTGCAGGCTAACGCGGGCGCGCGGTACATCAAGGATCGCTATGGTGACCCGTCGGCTGCTCGTCGTTTCTGGGAGGCGAACAACTGGTACGACAATGGCGGTTATCTACAGCCGGGCGTGACCCGTGTCCACAACGAGACGGGCAAGCCGGAGCCTGTGTTCACTAATGCCCAGTGGCAGACGCTCAAGAAGTCGATCCTGTCGAACGAACAGTGGGCGCAGGTCGCTAAGCCAATGGTCGGCGAGATCGAGAAGTTCGCCAACGGTATCCGCGTGAAGCAGGTCGATAAGCCGGTCGAGATCGACGACCCGAAGGCGAAGGGTTCCAAGGCCAACGAGGCTGGCGGCGAGGCAGAGTCCACGGAGGCTACCCCCGAGAAGGAGGAGGTCAAGCCTGACGAGGTGGGCGCGTCTATCGCGGCTGGGCTGATCGAGGGGCAGCTGGAAGATGTGCGCAACGTGTTCGGCCTGCCTGCGCTCAAGGAGGTTCCGGCGGTCAAGGCTGCCTTGGAGGCCAATAAGGCCGTTGTGGAAGATGGCGGCGAGTCTAACCCGGTTGCTGACCTGCTCGAGGCTGGCTGGTCTGGGGCGATCCTGGACACAATGAGGGGCGGGGACGTGGTTCCGCTCGCCCTGAAGTCCGCAGAGGAGATGGCACGCACGGCACCACAGCTGGCTAGCGCTGGTATGGCGTCTATCGCTAGGGCGACCTCTGGTGCGCCTGCTGCTGCCGCTAGCGCTGCAGCCAACCCTGGACAGTCCGTCAAGATCGTTGTGGATTCAACGCAGCGTGCGTTTAGTGAATATAGGAAGCTGCAGGCGAAACAGTCTGCAGGCGCGAAGGGGGTTAGGTAAATGGGTTTTGCCGATTCGGTCGATGTTTCACTCCATGGTGCCGACGGGTCGATCTGGAATATCAGTGGGCCACGCTCGGCGCATTCCCCTGTGGTGATGGTGGAGGGTAGTGTCGGCGACCTGTTCGACGCTCCCGCCACGACTCATTTCAAGCCACGGGCAGGTCAGGCGGGCACCACTTATCGGGGTTTCCGCATGGAGGAGCGCAACATCGTGCTGCGCGTACTGATCTTTGCGGATTCCTCGACAGAGTGGGCGCGTATTGACTCTGATTTCCGTCGCGCGCTGGACTACGACAAGCAGTCCGAGCTGGTGGTGCGCTCAACAATGAGTGGCGAGCGTCGCCTGAAGGTGCGTCTAGGCGAGGCTCCGTCGTATCAGTGGGATAAAGACCCGCACTATCACGCGGCTAGCCTGACCGAGTTTGTAGTTACAGCCGAAGACCCGTTCTGGTATTCGGCGCACGAGCGCGACGAGTACGTATTCGACGGCCTGAACTGGTACGGCAGCACCGTAACGGTTAGCAACCCTGGCGATGTGCCCACGTGGCCGAAGTGGGTACTAACTGCTCCGGCGAAGTTCATTCTGCCTGACGTGTCGTTCCGCGAGGATGACGAGAAGGATCGCACGATCGTTCTACCGTTCCAGCCGCTCGGGCGTGAGGTTGTGGTGGATACTGATCCGCTAGAGGAGCTGATCACCGCCAACGATGACACGCTTCTCTGGGCGGAGATGGGTGGGCAGTTCTTCCAGAATCCGATCCCGCCGCGCACGGCGCCCACGCAGATTCCGGTGGCGGTCGATCCGCTGCCTAACCTGCCGGTGGTGTTGCCGCCGGGTTGGCGTGAGTGGATTGCTAGCGAGATCGCTAGGTGGGCGAAGAGGCTCGGCAAAGAGCAGGTGTTTAGGCGCACGCCTGAAGACGTGGCGAAGGTGATCCATGAGGCGCTATACAACCCGAAACGCCCGCCATGGCTGCAGAAGATCGGTGACCCGATTCTGGATTTCCTGAACGTGGACTACATCGCCGGGCGGCTCATTAACGCCTGGGGGCAGACAAACAACATGGCCGGGGCAACTGCTCAGGTCAGGGTGGATCACAAGTGGTCTCGCCCGTGGGGTATGGAGTAGAGGAGGTGTAGGTGGTGGCTAACGCTGATCTGGACAGGCTGGACTCAATCTACGAGGCCGCCCTGTCTCGTCGCATGAGGCGGGCAGATATTCGCCGCAAGGAGCCGGAGGTCTACATCTACGATGGCGACTGGCAGCTCGTCGCTAGGTGCCTTGGCTTCTACGATGCTTCGTTCGAGTGGAAGCTCAATGCGGTGGGTGCTGGCCAGCTCGTCTTGCCGTATGAGCATCACCTAGCGAAGTGGGTTATCGAGCATTGGCGGCGTAAGAAGCAGAACGTCCATGTTCGAGTGGACAAGGACGGCGCGCGGTGGACCGGTCGCCTGTCTGATGCTGTGACGGAGCAGGACGAGAACGGGGTGCGTAGCGTTACCCTGAACTTCTTGCACGACATGGAGGAGCTGCGCCACATTCAGGTGTGGTCTAACCCGCTGACTCCATCGGCGGTGCAGTTTCCGAAGCAGTTCATCTTGGCTGGGCCGTCGGTCTACACCCTGAAGCTCTCGTTGTTCCTGAATCTGTTCCGACTGCAGGGGAATCTGTGGTCGCTACCTGATGACCCACTGTCGGCACGCTCGTGGCTGCAGGGGCTGAATTACAAAGAGTGGCCTATCGTGGTCAAGCCTTCGTCGCTATTGCTTGATGATTCCAAGTGGACTGTGCTGGTGAGCCGATTTAAGAACTGGTTGGATATGGCGGAAACCACATTGGGCGACGGGCAGCTGATGGTGGAGTGTCGCCGATGGTTTCCGGGCGACCCGCAGCCGTGGTTCGGCGCTGGGCTATATAGGCCGGGGCAGCTGGTTATCGACATTGTGGACAAGTCTGGCTGGTTTAGCGAAACGGCGATCGGCGGCACTATTGCGGGCGGGTTTATCCGTAGTGGCTTGGAGCTTGCAGACAACCTCGTCGATGAGGCGCGCGCCGCGCTCGAGTTCGTCTCGGAGCCGGAGCAGTACAAGGTTTCAGGCTTCCTCGGTGTGGCGCCACAAAAGCCGTGGATCGCCTACCGCACGAACGTCCGCGATGGGCAGAATACAGCAGAGTCCACCAGCTTCACCTGGCAGCCAGCCACGGTGGGGCAGGTGACGGTCGGCGGACACTCTATGCCCGGAGTAAACGAGGGGATTAGCGCGTCGATCAAGCTGGCTGGCGCTTTGGCTTCGCGGTACTTCTTTATCCCTGATTTCGGCGGTGCTGCTGACGCCCTACTCGCGCCACTGTATGAGGACGTGTTCTTAGCCTTCCAGACTGTCAAGAGTCCGCTACGCACGCGAAAACTTGGCTGGTCACACTATTACGAGAACTTCGGTTCGGGCGGAGATAGGGCCTACACGCTCTCAAGCCTGTTGGCGATTCGTGCGGAGTTTTGGCGCACTAGGCAGCGAGTCTCTCACTCTATGAGGATTGGTGATGCTTCTCCATACCTCATTGGCGAAAACGGCGAAGGGCATTTCTTTCTCGGTGATCGTGTCGGTGGCGAGGTGCCGGGCGCGCCTGATGGCTACACGGTAGTGGAGCAGGTGAAGGAGCTGAAGCTGTCGTGGGGCGCTGACGCCCCGCATGAGTGGGAGATTACTGTTGGCGACCCGAACGATGTTGAAGACCCGGTGGAGCACTCGCTTGAGCGTATCCGCGAGGTGACGGGCGCGATTCATGATCTAGGAGTGATTTAGCCATGGGGCTACCTACACAAGATAAGTGCGATATGGACAAGCCGGACGAACATTTCCTGTGGGCGCTGCTAAATATTGGAGACTCGATTGGCGCGCCGTTGTTGGTGCCTGAAGCGATCCTGCGGGAGTGGTCTAAGCACCTGTATCTAGCTGGCTTTAGGCACTGTAGTGACAAGCAGGAAATCTGGTACGAGGTGCCAGGTGACGGCGTGAGCGTGTTCGACGGTGCAGCCGGTGGCCGGTGGGTAGACCACCCGCCGGAGTCTGACGAGATGCAGCGGGTGGTGGACTCCATGTCTGATGAGGATAGGGAGGCGCTGCGTAGGGCGCTAGATAGGGGGGTGGGGTAGTGAGTGTTTACCCTGACGATTCAAAGCCGGTACCGAGCGGTGCGTATACCCCGTCGAGTGTGAAGGCGTTGCAGTCTGTGACCGAAGATTCCGCGCGGGCGGAGATCAGGTCGCAGGCGCTGCTGCCGTGGCGTGAGGGGCGCGAGAACTTCTTCACGAACATCATTGGCGGTATTGGAAAAGCTTTTCAAGAGGGGCTGCGCGGGATCGCGGGCAGCTTAAGCAGCATTTTCAACCCCGTCAAAGAGGCTGGCGTGGAGGTGCGGGACTACCAGACCACTTTGAATGACCGCGTAGAACTACTGGACGGCGTGCGCGGATACGCATCGGCCTACCAGACGCTTAACGTCTACACCAGCTCTGGCTACGTCTTTTCGGGCTACAAGTGGCGCTTCCTGCCGTTTGGCGGGCAGCTTGGCCCATCGAGGGGTGCGAAGGTAGACCCTGACGGCGGCATCATTTTGGAAGAAACCGGACTATGGACGGTGTACGCAACTGTCACAAAGGACGATAAGAGTGGAATTGACGCACTATCTAACGATCAGGTGGACGTTCATCTTTTCGTGAGTCGAGATAAGTGGACTAAAAACGAGTCGCCGCCAGCTAACTCCCTACTGCGCGAGCTGCGCGCCACAGACCTGACGATCATCGGCGGCAGGCAGACCGCGACTGTGGTGTTCTCTGTGGTAGTAGATCGCCCGAACGTTTTCGTGGGTGTGCGCGCCTCGGCTATCAGTGATACGCGCTTCCTAGGGGGCACCTTGTACTCGAACCTTTTTGCCATAAAGCACGATAACCGGGCGATTGAGCCCGGCCAGAAGATAGTCCCGAACGAATAGGAATCAGGTGGTTTGTGATGGCTACTATCAACGGAAGCCTAGCCTCGGTAAATTCGGTGCCCACCGAGGGTACAGTGCTGCTGCGCGCACTGAAGCTGCGCCCAGGTAGCACGTTCGCTGTAACGGGCGAGCCGAAGGTCGCGGAGATCAAGGGCGGGCGCTTCACGATCGAGAATGTGGAGCCTGGCCCAGTGCAGCTAACGATCCAGGGCAACGGTGTAACCCACGATGTGCGAGTCGATGTGCCAGATGAGGCCAAGGTAGATTTCCTCAAGCTGCTAGATAACGTCTATGAATGGGAGCCGGAGCAGGTTAGCGCGGTCAAGAGGGCGGCGCGAGAGGCGCGCAAGGCTGCAGACGAGGCTGGCCGCATCGCTTCCGCGTTTCGCGGTGCAGGGCAGCTCGAGGGGTGGGCGGAGTCTGCGTCCTCGTCCGCTGACGCCGCCGACAAGTCCGCCAGGGCTGCAGCTTCGTCCGCGAGTGCGGCCAAGTCTAGCGCGAGCGCGGCCAAGGCCGACGCCAGCAAGGCTGCCACGTCCGCGACGAGCGCAGGCAAGTCTGCTGACGCGGCTAGTGAGTCCGCTACGTCTGCTGACGGTTCCGCAAAGGCCGCCGATAAGTCGCGTTCCGACGCCTCTAGTTTCGCTAATTCCGCTAAAACGGCTAGTGAGTCCGCTAGTGCGGCCGCGCAGTCTGCAACTGATTCCGCGAGCGCGGCTAAAAGCTCTGCTGATGCGGCTAAGGCATCCGCTGGCGAGTCTGCCACGTCCGCGTCTGTGGCTCGTGAGCACCGTCTAGCGGCGCAGTCCGCGGCGGAGTCCGCCACGGGGTCGGCTGACGCAGCTAAGGGATCGGCCGACGCGGCGGGTAAGTCTGCTAGTGTCGCGGCATCTAGCGCTAGCGCGGCGAAGGCTGACGCGGGTAAGGCGGTGAGTAGCGCGAAGGCGGCGAGCGCGTCCGCCACGTCCGCTAAGGCCGACGCTGACCGGGCGGCGACTATCGCTTCCTCTACGTCCTGGGACGGCGACAAGCTGACGGTTAATGGCAAGACTAGTCCGTCGCTGACAGGTCCGCGTGGCTATAAGGGCGATCCTGGCGACGCATCTAAGGCTACGGATACGACGTTCGGGTCTATTAAGCTGGCGGGCGATTTGGGCGGCACGTCTGACGAGCCACGCGTGGTGTCCCCGCTGTCTGGGTCGATTATCCCGTTTGAGGGAGATAGGCAGGCGTGGGCGGTTGCGTCTGGGTTGGAGAAAACGGTGGACGGTAGTGTTCCGCCGGGCGCGTACTACACGATGACGAAGAACACTGTTTTTAGTGAGCGGGCGTTCCGCGTAACCCCAGGTGTACCCTACTACTTTGCGGTGTGGATTAAGTCCGATAAGCCGGGACAGAAAACCTATCTTGAAGTGCGGAAACACGGCGATCTGGGCGCGCAGACCTTGAGCGTGGAGTCCGGCACTATTGGCGCGAGCGATGCAAGCTATTTCATTGGCGATGCGGAGGTGCCGACGGAGTGGACGCTATGGGAGACGGTGATTAGGTTCAGACCGTCCGCGTCGAAGCTGGTTGTTGGCCGGTGGTATCCGAACCATTCGCGTGGTAAAGAGCGTAACGCGCAGCTGATGGTGGGGGACATTATGCTATCCCCGTTGTCGCCGGATTTGGAGGCGCGTAAGAGCGTCGCGGAGGTGCAGGGGCTGGCGGCTAATGCGGTGGGTACTGAGGCAAACAAGATCACCCGCAGGGGATCGGCAAACCAGTTGGTGAAGACGGGTACGGACGGGTCTATTTGGATTCAGTCCGTGGCTGTGACAGACCAGCATCACGCGGCTAATAAAGCCTATGTGGACGGCGCGGTTCGAGATAAAGCGGATAAAAGCTATGTGGATAGTGCGGTGCAGCCGTTGGCGAAGGGCGATTTTGAGCTACGGGTAGCATCGTCCGCCCCATCGTCCGGTACGGCGTCCAACGTAATCACTTTCGTGAAGGAGTAGGGCGTGCCTATCAATATTGGAACAAGCGGGGTTAAAGAGATTTACGTGGGCGGCGCGCCCATATCTGCCGTGTACGCGGGCACCTCGCTAGTGTGGCAGCGCCGTAAGAAAACCGACGTGCTGAAGGGATATTTCGACTATAAGGGTTTCACCACCTGGGAGGGCGCGACTAGCGTCACGGCACCGGAGCTAGGTGTTAGCTGGACGGTTGCGGCGATGGTTCCCGCAGGCAAAACAGTCGCCATCGGCGGGGTCACCCTAAGCAACACAAGCGGGACTGTGCGGGCGGCGATCAAGTCCAACCGCGCAACAATGACACTACAAAAGTCCGGCGTAACCTCACCCACGCCCGTAGTGATGGTATGCGCAAGCAAAGACTGGTACGGCTACCGTGCGCGCATGTGGGTAGACGGCGTGGACGTAACGACGGACACGAACGGCGGCGCGCTGAAGGGCAGTGAGTCCGCACAGGGCGGTTCCGTAAGCGCCGCGCCGGAATGGGCAGCCTTTAAGGTAGGCGAGGAGGCCGGGGATGTTCACGGTGGTGGGGACTTTGAGCCTATCAAGCAGGCGATCACCTACGGTGCGCTAGAGGCCGTATTCTATACGAATAATGCAAAGAACCTACCCGCAATGGACGGGTTTAGGTGGGTGACCGCACACCGAGCGCGCGGCGGCGGTGCGAATACCTTCCCAGATAGAGGTGGCGGTGCGGGCGAAACCGGGCTGATCGACCACGGATACAACACGCCGGTAACACTGTCCCTACGTAACGAGCATGTTGCAAACGGCAGGGAGTTCAGGTTCGGTACCCACGGAGCTATGCCCACATGGCGAGGCGAAAACTCCCCAGCGATTCGATTCCCATGGGGGTACGTGTGGGAGGAACAGCAGTCGCCGTCGAACCCTAATGAAGTGTCCTACCCGTTAAGCAGGCCGGGAACGGGAGGGTCTGCCTTGCGCGACAGTAAGGGGGACATCACATACCAGTCCGTGGATCCTGGTTATAACCACGTGTCCTGCTGGCTTTCAATTTAAGGAGGAAAAATGATTGACCTAACAACCTACACCGAAGACCAACTACTCGACCTACAGCAGGCACTAGCCGACGAACGTAAACGCCGCGCGGCGCTACCCGCGGTCGAGAAGGCGCAAACCGAAGTCGTCGAGCAACTACGCGAAGACGGCAAACTACCACCACTTGAGGTCCCAACCGACGCAGAAGCAAAGGCCAACCCAGACAGCATTCCAGCGTGGGATAACCCCGGAACAGACCACGCGAAAATGTACACCGCCGACATGATCGTCCGACACAACGGACGAGTCTGGCGAAGCGCCACCACTAACCTCAATTCCTGGGAACCAGGCGCGCCGGGAGTGTACGACTTCATCTGGGAAGACGTAACCGACCAGTACGCCACAGCTGACGCTGACAGTGAAGGCGCTGGGGAGTCGGCGGAAGCCAAGCCGGGCGAGGAGGCACCGGAGGCAAAGCCCCCGGAGTTCAAGCAGCCCACGGGCGCACATGACGCGTACAAGATTGGGGATCGCGTCACCTATCAGGGGGTTGTGTATGAGTCCACGATAGATAGCAACGTGTGGTCGCCAAGTGACTACCCGCAGGGCTGGAAAAAGGTCTAACAACCCCCGCTTTTCGGCGGGGGTTTAGTCATATCAGGAGACAAACTATGAAAAGCTGGCGCACCCTACAACCCGACAGGGTGAAGCTCATGAACAAGCACTTCACCAAGGGGCGCAATGGAAAGAAAATCGAACGAGTCGTCATCCACCACAACGCCGGGGTGTTAAGCGTCGACCAGATCTGGAACGTGTGGCAAACCAGGCCAGCCTCGGCGCACTACCAGGTGCAATCTGACGGAATAATCGGCCAACTCGTGTGGGATAGCAACACTGCCTGGCACGCAGCTAACCAGCACATCAACGAAACTTCAATCGGCATCGAGGTTAGCAATTCCGCAGGCGCTGGAGCTGACTGGCCGATTGCAGATACCGCAATCCGAGAAGCTGCTCGGCTAGCTGCCGCAGTCTGCCGCTACTACAAGCTCGGACGCCCCAACAGTGGAACCAACATTCGTTGGCATAAGGAGTTCACGAGCACGGGCTGCCCTTACCATCTCGCACCGGGCGGGAAGTATCACGCTCGGTTTATGGCGGAGGCGCAGCGGTTCTACGACGAGCTGGTCAAGGCCCCGAAGGTCGCTGCACCTAAACCTCCACCGAAGCCAGTTCCGAGGAAGGAAGCAATGGCAGATTTTGACAGGATCACACGCCGGTACACCTCCCGAGTCCCAGGGTCAAAAGTCACGATGCGACCAATTGATGCCCTACTTAATGCGGATGCACACGCGTTCATCACAAAGGAAGCAGTCGAGCGTATTGAGCAGAAGCTCGATGCGCTGATCAAACTAATGGAAAGGAAATAGCATGAATCAGAAACTCACGCCCATGGGCTGGGTTCGACTTATCGTGTACGTGATTTCCGCACTGGTTGGTGTGGCGGCTGTCGTAGCAACGACTCTGGGCTTCGGAGAGCTGGCTGCGTTGCTTGGCACACTCGCTGGTGCGGGAGCAGCTGTGACGGGCGGCACTGCAGTTGCGAACCTCCCCAAGGCTCCGGATCAACAGTCGGGGCTAGATGGGCTCAACCTCACTGAAGTGCTCAAGTCGCTCCCTGTGATCGCTGAGGCTGCTCGGACGTACCAGCAGCAGGTTGGCTACGTTCCGCGTCATGCTGCTGAGGATGAGGCTCTTGAGGGGACATATCCCGGTTTGGCAGAAGCATGATCCGGGAGAATGACAGGGATTGGTCGTGGTTTACTTCTGACGCCGCTGGATTAGTGATCTGCGGGATCGCGACGATGGCCAGGGGAGTGTCGTACCTGCCAGGGTTCGTGTCCTCGGATCGTCCTCCAGCGCACTACTTGGAGGGGATTCTGCAGCCCCATTTCTGGGCGGGGATCTGGATTCTGGTTGGGGTGCTTTGCCTGGTGGCTGTAGCAGTACCGCAGGTCGCTCCCATGGCAGTGGGACTGGTGGTTGGTCTGCATGCGTCGTGGGGTACTTCGTTCATGGCTGGCCAGCTTTTCGATGATCGACTTGGTCGTGCCTGGGTGAGCGCACTTTCGTATTACCTCATCTGCTTGTTGGTGGTCTGGGCGTTTGGTCGAGGGCGGGCGGTAGAGGTGCGACTGGCGAGAGGAGAGTGATTGCTTGTGAGCGCGCTCCTGACAGTGCTCGGTACAGTGATTGTCGCGCTAGTTGGTGCACTGTCTACTCTCCTTGGTCAGCGTATTTCTGCTCGGTCGCAGGAGAGATCGGCGGAGGTATCTACTCGTGCGGAGGAATGGTCGAGGCTGCTCGCGGAGACTAAGGCGTATGCGGATGAAAGGCTCGCGGGGCAACAGGAGCAGATTGAGGAGCTTCGGGCTGACATGACCCGTGTGAAGCAGCAGTTAAGTGATTTGAGGGCGCGGTATCGGGCTGCGCTTGAGACGATTCGCCGGTGGCTGCGTGATCATCCGAATCATCGGCTGGATGTGCCGGATGAGATAGCCGATGATCTGAAAACTTTGTGACAGCCTGAATTTGTTGCATGAGGGGAGGGTGCAGCCCCGCCAATATATAGCGCCCTTAGATCCCGTGCAGCGATCCCCCATAGACCCCCATCATGTGGTTTGAGCTTTGGCTCCCCGTGGTGGGGGTCTTTTTGTGTTTGTGTGGCACGTTTTCGCCACGACAATTCCACGACATAAGGGACTAAAACAGGCTTAAAGAGGCTTAACTAGCGGGGGTGGTAAAGAAACCGAAACCCCCGCCTGACCAGCATTTACGCTGATCGGAGGCGGGGGGTAAAAAGCTCTCCCACCAGGACTCGAACCTAGAATGACGGTACCAAAAACCGTAGTGTTGCCAATTACACCATGGGAGAAGCGCACATATTAATGTGCAGCGAACACTTTACAGCACGCCCAACCGGGCGCATAAACCGCAGTGTGGCGTGGAGGATAAACTGTTGGCCATGAGTCAGACCGCCACGCCCAAAGCCAACGCCAACCGCTCTCCGAATCCGGCGCCTAGCCTGGCAGGGCTGCTGAAAGCTGCTGCGCAGGACGGGAAACTGCGCGGGATGATGACGCACCTGGGGGAGCGTTCCCTGCACATGCAGGCCCCCGAGGGCGCGTGGCCTTTCGCGGTCGGCACGCTGGCGCAGCGCACCCCGCTGCTGGTGGTGACTGCCACGGGGCGCCAGGCCCAGGACCTCACCACGGTGTTGCGCTACATGCTGGGCGACAGGGTGGAGCTCTTCCCGTCGTGGGAGACCTTGCCGCACGAGAAGCTTTCCCCGGCCGTGGAGACAGTGTCCACCCGCATGCGCGTACTGCGTCGCCTACACGAGGGGGACGAGGATCTGCAGGTGGTGGTAGCTCCGACCCGTGCGGCGGTGCAACCCGTGCAGTCGAACCTGGGCGAAGTCACCCCGGTGCGGTTGAAGGTGGGCGAGGAGATCGACTTCGACTCCCTGACCCACCGCCTGCAAGAGCTCGGCTACACGCACGTGGACGTGGTGGGTAAACGCGGCCACTTCGCCATCCGCGGCGGCATCGTGGACATCTTCCCCGCGACCGAGGAAATGCCCGTCCGCGTGGACTTCTGGGGCGATGAGATCACGGAAGTGCGCGCCTTTAGTGTCGGCGACCAGCGGACCATCCCCGGGGTGGAGCCGGATCAGGTGATGGTTTATGCGTGCCGGGAATTGGTCGTCACGGATGAGGTGGCGTCCAAAGCAAAGAACCTTGCCCAAGAGCATGCCGGCAACGCGGAATTGGCCGAGATCCTCGACAAGATCAGCCAGAAAATCCAGGTGCAGGGGATGGAATCGCTGATCCCGGCGCTGCACACGGGCGAGCTGGTGGCACTGCCGGAGCTCATGCCGGAAGGTACGCACACGCTGGTGATGGCACCCGCGGCCGTCGAACGCCGCGCCCACGACCTGCGCGAAACCGGCCAGCAGTTCCTCGAGGCAGGCTGGGATGTTGCGGCGATGGGCGGTTCAGCGCCGATGGAGGGCGTGGCTTACCTTTCGATCGACGCGGTGCAGAAGGTTCAGCAGAAGCTGGGGCGGCCCTGGTGGACGTTGTCTACGCTCGGGATGGCGGATTTTGACGCCGACACTTCCGATGTTCTGGAGCTCAACTACGACTCGGCGCCCCGACCGCACGGCGAGATGGAGGCCATCGGTGCGCTGATGAGCGACATCCGCAAGCGCGTGGAATCCGGCGGAAGGGTGGCCTTCGCAGCCCCGACGCCAGCCGTGGCGGCTCGCATGCTGCGGCGCTTCCAAGAAGCCGGCATCGCGGCCGAGGCGATCGGTGTGGACCTCAGCGGCAGTCGTGGCCTGGGACGGATCAGGAAGTCCAAGCACACCACCGCCGACGAGCCCGCACCGCACCAGGTGAGCATCTACCATGCGGTGGCCTACGAGGGGCTGGTGTTCCCCTTCGCCGGGGACGACAAGCGCCCCAGCCTGCTGTTCTTCACGGAAACGGACCTGACCGGCAACCGTGTGGACGCCAAGGCCACGGGCAAGCGCAAACCCGCGAAAAAGCGCAACCGCGTGGACCCGCTGGCGCTGGAGCCGGGCGATCTGGTGGTGCACGATTCCCACGGCATCGGCAAGTTCGTGAAGATGACGGAACGCACCGTGGGCAAGGGGCCGGATGCCTCCCGCCGCGAATACCTGGTGCTGGAGTACGCGCCCAGCAAGCGGGGCGGGCCGGGCGACCAGCTCTACGTGCCGATGGATCAGCTGGATATGCTGTCGCGCTACGT